>NZ_JAIXHU010000057.1:0-15279 GCF_025671395.1 Paraclostridium sp. AKS73
GATATACTTTTCAATTAAACACCTCCTTAACGTACTCAAGATAATTGTAGTTAAGGAAATTTCAAATAGCAATATATTAAAAATGACAGAAATTAACTTGAAGAAACAAAAAATAAGATGATATAAAAGCTAGTAGTTTACTAAAATTTATATCACCTTACTTTTAATTATAAACTCTCAAAATCTAAAGAAATATGTATTACAAGCAAAGAACCAATAAACCTGTAAGTACACATGCAATAGCGTACACTATAGATGAAGTTTCTAACTTATTAAATGTTTTATAGTGAACATATGAATTATAAGAGCTTATCAATCCAGAGCAAAGAATAGCTACACCACCTAAAAAGATATAACCGTACACGGCAGAAAAAATTACAACAACAGAACATATTGTACAAAGGAACTTTACTACTGGATTTATATTAGTAATGCTATTCAAACGAATCACCACCTTATGTCTTATAAGTTAATTCTAACTAAGTTTATTTAAAATAGCAACGATATAGGAATATGCAAACAAAGTAGTATTCAAACACAAAAAAGGCACAGGGGGTGGGGAGAGACTTTTACTATGATTTAGTGAAGTAGTAAGTAAATTCATAGACGAAACATTAAAGCTCGAGTTCTTTAGAGGTTTCCAGTGAAGGATAAAAAATAATAAATAAGTATTCAATCAAAAAAGGCGCAGGGGGTGGCGAGAATTTTCTTATGAGTTAGTTAAGTAGCAAATAAATTTATCGATAGAACGTTAAAGTCCGAGTACTTTAGGACTTTAGTGAAGGATAAAAAATAATAAATAAGTATTCAATCAAAAAAAGGCACGGGGTGGCGAGAATTTTCTTACGAGTTAGTGAAGTGGTAAATAAATTCATTGACGAAACGTTAAAGCTCAAGTTCTTTAGAGCTTTACAGTGAAGGAAAGGAATATATTTATCACGAACGCCCACCTCACTAAGAAAACAGGGGGATATATTATGGCAGTTTTCAGACAAGTACACATAGATTTTTGGCAAGATGGTTTTGTATTAGATTTAACACCAGAAGAGAAATACTTCTACTTATATCTAATGACTAACAGCAAAACTACTCAATGTGGGGTTTATGAACTTCCAAGAAGAATAATAGAAACTGAAACAGGATACAACCGAGAAACAGTTGAAAAACTTTTAGATAGATTTGAAGGTTATAAAAAGATAGTCTATGATAAATCTTCAAATGAAATATTTATAAATAACTGGGTTAAATACAATAAGATAGTTAGCCCAAAAGTTAAAAAGTGTGTAGAAAAAGAATTAAAAGAAATTAAAAGTCAAACTTTAATAAACCTATTTTTAAATGAATGTAATAAGTATGGATACAGTATCGATACCCCTATCAAAAAAATGGACAACTATTTAAATACAGTATCGATACCCATGACTAAAACTGAAAGCAACTTAGATAACCACTATGGGGAAGAAAAAGAAAAGAAGAAGAAAATAACATAAATAAAGATGTAGGTATGGATATGTGTATAAAAGAAGATGTATCTAAATATGCAAAACTATATGAGCAAAACATAGGACTTATTAATGGAATTGTAGCAGAGTGGTTAATTGAAATTAGTGAAACTATAGATATTAGATTATTTAAAAGAGCTATAGAAATATCAACAGATAATGGCAGATGTAATAAAGGGTATGTTAACGGAATTATAAAACAATGGATAGAAAAAAATATAAAGACTTTTGAAGATTTAAAAGCATATGAGATTGGAAAATTAAATCAAGGGGGCAATGAAAATGGAACATCTATCAATGAGCATGGAAAATCTAAGTATAAAAGAGATGCTAACTCAGAGGACTCAAACATTTATAGAAAACCAACAGAAGAAGAACTTAGAGAAATCAGAGAATTCATTGAGGGAGAAAACTAAATATAGATGTAATAAGTGTAGAGATTTAACTTTTATTATTGAAGGGGATGTAGCTATTCCCTGTGAATGTAGGGCGTTAAGAGAAGCTGAAGAGATTTTAAAATCAAGTGGTATAAGTGATGAATTTAGGAAAAAGACTTTTGAAAGCTTCGATTACACATATGATATTCAAGTAGTTGAAGCTTATAAAAAAGCTAATAAATATGTTAATAGCTTCAATGAAATTAAAGATACTAGAAATAATTCAATAATGTTTTTAGGACAAGTAGGGTCAGGGAAAACTCATTTATCGCTAGCGATTGCAAATAAGCTAATGGATAATTGTGTTGGAGTTTTATATATGTCTTATAGAGAAGCTATAACTAGGATTAAACAAAATGTAATGGATAGTGAAGAATATGAAAGGATCATTGGTAGATACAAAAGGGCTAAGGTACTTTTAATAGATGACTTGTTTAAGGGGAGTATTACTAAGAGTGATATAAATATTATGTTTGAGATTGTTAATTTTAGATATTTTAATAATTTGCCAGTTATAGTGAGTTGTGAAAGAGAAGTTGAAGAACTTTTGGATATTGATGAAGCGGTGGGTAGTAGGTTGATTGAAATGAGTAGGGGCAGTGTTGTGGAGTTTAAGGGTAGGAAGCTTAATTATAGGGTTTATGTATGAGATAATTAAATATGAATTTATATCTATAGACAATATCATATAAAATTATAGATATTGTAATATAGTAAAGAAAGTAATATGTAAATATTGCATATAACAATTCTAAACAGTATAATTTAAAATGTTTGACAAAAAATAAACAATCTATAAAAATAAATATATTATTTAGAATAAATAATAATGAACCTTATCACAAGTAAGTGATACCCTTTTATAAGATTTGAGGAATGTAGACAGTAAAATTGATTCCCAATAGGTAGATGTAAATTGATGTAAATAAAGTTGTAGTACAAATCCATAGACCATACCATACAGCAAGAATAATGCATTTAAATAAAATTTTTAATAATAATATAGAGGATTTTTAGGGGAGTATATGGAGAAGTAGGAATTGAAATAGTGACAAGGTAAAAGGGGGGGGATGATTAATATTATAAAGGTCACAGTGAAGAAATATTCAGTGTGACCTCTATTTATGTGTATAAAAAGAATTAAAGATAAAATATGAAAAAAATGGAAATAAAATATGGTATTATAAGTATAAATGACATTTTAAGGATTTTGGAGGGTTGAATGAAAGAATTTTGTTTAGTACATTTGGCAGATTTACATATTGATGACATAGAAGATACAAATTTTACATTGCTAAGAGAAGAGCTGAAGAGTGATATAAAGAAAGTCATGACACAGAATAAGTTACAAATAGATATGATTGCTGTTACAGGGGATATAGTTAATAAGGGTAAACTGGAATCATATGATTTAGCAATGGAGCTATTTGAAGGTATTCTAGAAGAATTAGGTCTAGAAAAGCAAAATATGGTATTTGTACCTGGAAACCATGATATATCCAGAGATAGTGATCTTAAAGAAAAGCTAGAAAAGTATAAAGAGGACATAGATAATGTAGGATTCATAAATAATCAATGGGCAGAATTCAATGATAGATTTGATGCATTTGAAAGGTTTACGAGTCACTTCTATGATAATAGTACAAAGAATATTAATGGAAGCTTTGGAGTTAGAGATATTGAAGTTAATGGAGTTAAAGTTAGATTTGTACTGTTAAATACATCTTGGACAACAATGGGGAATACAGACTATGGAAGGCTTAGAATTAGTCGAGCGCAGTTAGAATACCTTAGAGCGGTAAATTCAAGATTAGGACACTGTGATTTAGCCATTGCATTAACTCATCATCCGTTAGAATGGTTAGAACATGATGATAAAGAGATGATAGAAGATTATATTATGAATAAGAGTAAGATAGGAGTAGATGCAATTTTACATGGTCATATACATGATGCAAGAATAGAAATGAATGCTAATCCTAACAGGTCAATATTAAAATTAGTTTCGGGGATAGGATATCCTAAAAGTGAAGAAAGAGCAAAAGGGCAACCTAAAATTGGAGGATGTAGGTACTCAATTTATAAATTTGATATCGATAATAACCTTGTAGAAATCGTTAGTAGAATTAGCAATAGCCAAGGTGTGTTTCATCCAGATAATGGACTGTATAGATGTGAGGGTGAGGATGGAAGGTATTTTATGCCTCTTACAATACAAGAAGGAAGTTATGGACTAAGTACTATACAAACTGTAGAAGGAGATAATAGAATGGGATTAGGGAGAGGGTTAGTAAATGTTGTTAATGAAACAAGTGTAGTAGTAGATGCTCTTTGGACATCTCCAAATGGTTTAACATTACCTAAAATAAATACAGGATGCCAAGTCTTGGGGTTAGCACAACAGCTTAAACCTAGAGATATACAAATGTATCGTGATAATTATCAATCTGAATATTTTGAAGCAGTTGCAGAGGGAGTATGGCTAAGGGCACTTACTGCACTAAGAGAAAAAGTTTTAGGATTTGGAGAAAGTTTTGTTGCAGAGATGGTAGGGGTAGAAGATTTGAGATACGTTAGGGAACTGCCAGCTTTTGAAGTAATAAATATAGCTGTAGAATTAGGATTTATTAATCAAACAGGTAAAATGAGACTAACGCATGCTAGTGAAATTGTACAACATTATTTATCAGATGGAGTTCAAGAGGAAATGACTCAAAATGAAGTTGATACTGTAATACGAGCATCTATTCAATATGTCTTAGGGTATGATAATACTCATATGAAATTTGAATATGGAGATTTTAGAGAAAGATTAAAAACCAATCTAATTGAGCAAACTCCTGAAACATTAAATGTATTAAAAGGTGGACCATATTTCTACAAAAAAACTACTATAAGAACTGTAATTAATCTGATGAAGGAAGCAAAAGCAGGTGAATTTGACATAGTTGTAGCTAATATGATAAGTATATTTACTACTATATGGGATGATTTAGATTCTGAGGACAAGTATTTAATTGGTCTTACATATGCACAATATGCTAATGAAGGTAATGTTAAGCTAATAAAACCGTTAAAAAGCATACTTTTAAAAGTACATGGATTTGATTATGTACCAGAAAACTTACGTTCATTTACATTTATTGAAGCTGCTAAAGGAGTCGTTTCAGCACATTTTGGACCAAATAA
The DNA here is from genome assembly GCF_025671395.1 of Paraclostridium sp. AKS73. Lineage (NCBI taxonomy): Bacteria > Bacillati > Bacillota > Clostridia > Peptostreptococcales > Peptostreptococcaceae > Paraclostridium > Paraclostridium sp. AKS73. Next base: position 5,129 of record NZ_JAIXHU010000057.1, read on the forward strand.
CTTTTACAATGAACCTAGTGCGGTGAGTAAGTTAGAAAGGTTAGGTTCAGTTATTCCAAAACCTGCTTTAAAAGCATGTATATCGGCAATTTTAATGGTTAAATTAGGAAATTCTTACAATATTTGTTGGGATGCTCAGTATGATGCGAATAAGATATTAAGAACAATACAACCAGGTGATTGGAAATATTATTTAGATAAGTGTCTGCCAATGGATAAAGATATACTTTGTAAAATAAGTGCAGATGATGAAAGGACAGAGCGTTGGATAGATGTGGTTCATGCTTATAACCTTCATGAGATTGAACTGTCAAATAAAAATATAAGAAAAATGCTAATCGCTGCAAAAGATAGAAAGAAGAGAGCAGCAAGTGGAATAGCTAGTGACTTATATGACAGTATAAAATAAAACTTTCAATAAGAGTGGGAAATGCCCTATCCAGATGACTTAATCTGGATAGGGCATTTTATATTGTAAATAGAGTAGTAAAGGTTAGTATAAAGAAGATATAAGAGTAATGGAAATAGGGATATTCTTTGCTATATAAAGAAAGAAATAGAAATTAAAAAAATATATATAAAATGATTATGGATATATGACAATCAGACAACAGCATAAAGTCGAAGTTGAAATTTTATAAACGTTGCAAGCAATAAGGTATATTTAAAATTAAAATTTTAGTAGCTTACTTTGGTTTAAATATAGGTAGATATTTGAAGTGGGGAAAACAACCTATATAAATAGATTTAAGACTAGTAATATAAATGAAATAATATCACCTTTGATAGCTATATCTAAGGTTATTAAAGGTTTTCTATTTGATCTAGATTTAAATTTTACTTTTTCAAAAATATCAAATCCTTGTATATTTACATTTTTTTGATCGGTAACAGTTTTATTTTTGAAAATTTATAGAAAAATCAGTTTTCTGATTAAAAATATCTATTTCAGTCCAATTTTAGCTAATTTCAGTCCATTTTAGAAAAATAAATAGAAAAATATGGTAATATATCAAAATGCTATGGAAAGGAGGTTGAATTTAAAAATTAACATGAGGAGGATTATATTAAAAATGGTTTTTGATTGAAAACTATCTATAATAATGTAAATTAACAAAAAAATTAATGGAAGCCATATACTTAATATATTACGAAGAGGCAGTAATTTAATGAAAAATAATAATTTTAAGAAAAGAAAAACTTTTGTTAGAACAAGTTTTTTTTGCTGACAATAATATCAATTATTTTATTTATATATTTTTTTCAAGTATAAACATAGTAAGGTCTAAATCTTTTAAGATAGATGAAAATCAAGACATTAAAATTGCAAATAATGTACCTAAGAATTATTTAAGCTGGGGAATGAAATCCATAAATTATAATAATTTAGAGTTGAAAAAACATGTAAATATTAAAATTGCCCTTTTAGATAGTGGAGTAAATGAACATAAAGATTTAAATGGAGTAGTAAAAGCAACTAAAAACTTCACGAACTCAGATGAGAAAGATAATTTAAATCATGGGACTCCTATTGCTGGTATTTTAGCAGCAAATAATAATTTAAAAGGAATTTTAAATGACATAGATATATATAATGCAAAGGTTATAAATGATAATGGAAGTATAGAAGAAGAGAACATTATAAATGCAATTGACTGGGCTATAGAAAAAGATATAGATATCATAAATATGAGTTTTGGATTTAAACATCCTTCGAAAAAATTAGAAAATAAAATAAACTATGCAGTTCAAAAAATATAATAATAGTTTCTTCAGCTGGCAATCGATATGGTTTAAACACTGATTATCCAGCTAAATATGAAAATGTAATATCTGTTGGAAGTATAGATTCTAATTTAGAATTAAGTAAATTTAATCCTGATGGTAAAATTGATTTTTTAGCCCCAGGAGAGAAAATTTTAAGTACCTGTAATATGGGTGAGTACAAGCTTTACACAGGAACATCTTTTTCTACACCATTTGTTACAGGAATTATAGGAAGGTATCTTTCAGCAAGTAATATAAAAAAAGATGAACACAGGTTTGAAAAAGTCTATAAACATCTTTTAAAACACTCAACTAAAAAATTATTTAATAATAATTTTAATATAATACAATGTGATTAATAAAGGGAGAATTGAAATATGAAAAAAATTAAATTTAGAATATTAGCTATGATTATGGCTATAGTTTTATGTACAGGGACAATATTGTCCACTAATTCTTATGCATTGACAGATGATGTATTAATTGAAGAAAAAATAGAAAATGAATTACAGAACACTTTAGAGAATGATAATATTAAAATAGATGATATAGATTTTGTAGAAAATAGTTTAACTGTAGATATTTCAACAACAACTATTGATAATGATAATGTTAATACTAAGTTAGAGGTAGAACCTGGTTCGGATGAAGTAACTATAATTTCTGAAGAAGTAAATGAAAATGGTCAATTAGTTAATAAAGAGTATGTAGCAAAGGTATCAGAAATTAGTAAAAATGAAGGAGATATAACATTTACAGATAAAGCTACAGATAAAGATCTTTTATACAATAAAGAGTGTGGGTACGCTTCTATTCCAATTGCTATACCACTAGGTATTGAAATTGGAGCTGCAGCTTGGGCAGCATTAATAAAGCTAGGTGAGGTTATAACTGTAGCTGGGATATCTTATGTAGTTGCGACAAAAGTAAAGAAAAGCAATAAGTACAATCATTTTATGGCAAGATTAAGTCGCGGAAAGTTGTTTGTAGGTAAGGGATTGTCTTTAAGTCAGGCTATAAGTAGAATGAAAAGTAGACAAGATGTTTGGTCTAAGTCAAAAGAGTTCGCAAGACAAGTTGCAGCAGGCGCAAATAAAAGTGGAAAGCCAATACATGAAATAGATAAAGTGAATGGTAGACCTAAAAAAGGATATTATTGGCATTGGCATGCAGCAAATAGAACTCCGAAAGCTCATTCATTCTATGGAATCCCTGCATAAGGAAAATTCAGAGGAGGGAAATATGAATTATCTAAATTTAAAAAATAAATTTGAAGAAAAAAAAGAATGTCTTGTATTTACGAAAGAAGAAGTAGAGCAATTATTAGTTGAAAAATTTAATGCTGAAGAATTTCCATTTGAACAGATGTTAGATTTAAAGAATTATGATTTCTTTGAATACAATAAAATATATAAAGCTTATACGATTAAGGATAAATGTATATTAAAAGGTTTATTCAATGAAGAAGAAAAAGACTCTCATAATGAGGCAGAGTCTTACGAGGATTTAAACACATATAGTAAGTTAGAAGAAGATATTGCTTGTAATGATATAATTAAAAATCAACAAACAGGCAAAAGGGTAGACGTCATATTAGAAAGTAAAGATGGAAAATATATTTCTAAATTTGAAGTTAGGGATCAATGCGAAAAAATGGATAGGTTTTTAAATTCACTAGTTGTTGGAAGGCATATTCAATTGAAGGAAGCATATGGTGATAAGTTGTATAATCTAGATGAATCTCAGTTAAATGAAATAGGCCTAACTCTAGAGGATAGAGAGTATATATGTAAAGATTTAGCTTGCGATATAAATAATGAATATTATACATTTTATTTAGAGAACTTACATATATTTGGGTTAATATAATTAAGTAATAAAAAAGCTACACAGTCTATTTTAGATGTGTAGCTTTTCCATAGCATAACATTACACTATTTCATGAATAATGCTTTTTTATCTTTGATTTAAGTTTGCTAAAAATTTTTCGTAAAATTCTTTTTCTTGTCTTTTTATTATTTGAGGATCTGTACTAGCTGTTATTGGATTGTTTAGCATATCTAATGCTACTTTTACAGTTTTAATAGCCGAATCAACTGAATTTCCAAGTACATCACAACTACCAGTTTGCTCTTCTATAATAACTCTCAGTATATCCATTTGAGTAATATGGTCTTCTCCATTTTCATCACAGCCTAAATCGTAGATCCCAGTTTCATCTAATGTTTTTGTCCATGCATCCTTAACTGATTTTGGAGCATTAGGACCAAAAATGTTTAGTGTATCATTTCTGATTTTTTTATATGCTGTATCTAAATTTTTATTATCTAAAATATTATCTGATTTCTTATTATCTATAATATTTTTCATACTGTAATTATTATAATTTAATATATTATTGTTAATTATTTTCATTCGTTAGTATCTCCCAACATCAATATAATCTTACTTTATATATATTATTATTCATTTTTAACAAATGACTCTGATTTGACTAAAGATGATTTAGTACAAATGGCTAAAAAATAATAGACTCAAAATAAAAAATAAATTTAAACCAGACAATTATGGTAGTTTGGATAAATTTGTTTTAACAAATCTATCTACACTATATCTTGAGTTTTATATAATTTTAATAAAACAGAAATACACAAACTTGTATAAACTATTCATATATAAACTATTCATATATACAATATTTATATAAATGACAATTATTTAAATATATATAAACTCTACAAAACCTATTTCAATAAAATTAATGAATATAACAAGCAAATCATTACGAATGTATAAAATATTGGATTTGTTAGACCAGCGCTAAGTTTAAACTCCGTTTAATAAATCAAGAAAATCATCTCTTTCACGTTCGCTACCAAAAACATTATCAGGCATTATCAAGCAAGGTAAATTATTAAAAATAATAACAACTATAGTTCCATTTTTAAAATATGCCTTCTGTATATCTTTTAAATTAAACTCTTTTCTTACTCCGTTGCTTAAATGAATTATATTATCTGATTCTACCTTAACTTGTTGAGTATTTTTAATTTTATTATGTTTTTTAAAATACTGAATACTCTGTTTATTACGGATTTTTTTGAGTTTGTCAGAGTTTATAAAAGTTGGATATATACGATATATTAATACAATGAGTAGTATAAATATGATTCCGTATAATAGTCCGTACTTATAGATATAATGAAGTCCAAACACTGATCCAAGTCCAATCAATAAAATTTTAATGAGTTTATCTCTTTTTTATTAACTCCAATATGAGAATTATAAATATCTATATAGTTAGCATAATCATTAGGTGTAAGTTTATAAGTGAAGTCCATATCTTCATCAAAGGAGCTTACATTATCTTTGACATTTAGTAATTCAAGAAATTTTTCTTTTTCTGTATCATCGGCAAATACACGTAATGGTACAAATGCACATATTTCATCATAAGAAGAAATAAGAGCTATGATGTTTTTGTCTACAATAATTTCCTTTATGTCACATAACTTTGTCGATGAAGTAGAATTCTTAACTTTTTGAACAACTTCATTTCCTATAATTTCTGTAGATTTTTCACTATATATTAATTCTGGGAATTTTTTTGATAAGAATTTTGAAACAATCCGAGAATTTTTTTGAAGTACTTTCTTGGATGAGATTGCAAATAATAGAGCTACCAATAGTAAACTAACTACAATAGATATTTTTAGCAATAATTTCATATTGAGCATGCTAATAAGCCAGTTTAGTACTACAAAAAATAGAATTACAAAAGCTTTTAGTTTTACACTAAATATATTTTTCCCTTTGTTAAGCCAAGCGCTATTTTAAAATAAGATTCATATTCATCTAAGGTAAACTTAAATTTATACAATTTTATCCCCCCCTTGTAAATGTTTTTGAGATTAAATGGAAGCTTTTTATAACTAATTACCAGTTTATGTAAATTTAAACTTTAATTATATTGTACAATACAATTAAGATTTTTAAAATCTAGTTTGGTAAAACAAAATAAAATTTATATAGTTCGTACATTGCAAAGTTATATAATATATATTTAGATTTGCACAGCAGTAACCTAAAAATAGCATGAGAGTGGACTTAGTTTGATCAAATAGATTACTTATCAATGTCTATCTAATATAATTAATACTATCTTCTATTGTAATCAATAAATTCATAGTAAAAATAGCAGGAAAACATAATTTATAAAATAAAGTCATTTAAAAATAAGGTTTAAACATAACTGATAGAGATATGAAAAAGGTTTGTTTAACATAAAGAAAAAATAGCCGTATAAAAGAAAAGGATATCATGTGTATAACTGTACTTAAATAAATATATATTTGTAAACAAAATTTCTATAGTAGTTGTGAAGGATACGGTGAAAGTAAATCTTGAAATGGATAATGATAGAAAAGATAAATATAAATTGGTACTTTCGATTTAAACAAGCTAAATATACATCTTATGTATTCGAGTAGAATTTATTTTTTAAGACGAGGTTATGAATACTACCTTGATCAATTGCGTTTGGGATACTTGAAAAATAAACTTGAAGTTGACAAATATGAAAAATTCAAGTTTCAAAAATGGGCTGAAATTTTAGTAGAGATTGAAAAAGAAATATTAGTTTTATTTTAATCTGCACAGGTCTTGTAACGGAGATCAGAATCATAAAAAAATGAGGATTTTACAAAAATATGTAAAGGAGAATTAAATGAGAAAGTTAAAGTATGAAGTAAAATATATATGTAAGGAAATAATATTACAAATTATGAGTGTTGCTATATTTTACATGTTAGCGTATGGCATTAATATGAATATATATTTAGCAAGTATAATAGGAACTGCAATATTTTTAATTTATGCTGATATATACACTAAATATTCACATATTAAGAGTTATTTTAAAATTAAAGATGTAATTTTAGAATATAAATATAGGATATTGATATATTTATTAGAAGTAATAGTAATATTTTTTATGAATAATAGAATTGGTTTAATTCAAATTAAGATTTTATATAGTATATTTTTATTAATATTTAAGTTGAATAATACGGTTAATTTAAAAATTAAAATATATGTAAGATGGTTAATGTTTATTGGGTTATTTCCGTTAACAGCTATGTTGATAAAAGGCAATAATATATCCAATATGTATTTAAAGAATCCATTAGCGATGTTAGGCGTTGTTACTGGTGGAATAACTGCATTGATAACTATGCTGATATTTATAATTAATTTTAATGTTAATGATATATATTTAGGGAGAAGCAAAAGTAAGGTTTATTTAGAAGATAGAGTACTTATACAATTTTTAAAATCTGGGGTTTTTAAATTTATATTTTTATATTTTTAGTAATAACAATAAAACTTTGTGGAATAGTTTTTAAAGAAACATATATATATCAAATATTAGATTCTAATAAATTATTTAGCGATTTATTATATATAACTGAAAAAATATTATATAAATGTGGGAATATTTAGTTTTATAATTTTATCTTTAACTATCTTGCTTACAATTATTGGAAAATAATTGTAACAGTTATTTAAATAACTATGAAAATTTAAAGAAAATGAAATGTTATATTTAAAACGTAAGATTGAAGAAAGTATAGTTGAACAATATAAAAAGCTATTCGATTATAGCAAAGATGGAAAGTATTTTTTTGGAGAATTAACAATGGAATATAAAAAAGTACAAAAAGATGAAAAAGAGAAATTTTTACAAGTTGTCTTTGAAGGTATTATTAATACAAATATTAATATGTATACTGATTATTTTATTAATAAGATAACTGTAAAAAAATTAGATGACTTTTTAAATAATAAATATAATTGGATGAAAGAAAATGTATCTAACAAAGGGATTTTAGAAAAAAGTTTATTAACAGATATTTTGGCTTTAAGTTACTTAGAAAAAGGTAAATTTAATAACCTTAAAGTTAATTCTGGATATAAAAGTAATTATTTAGGAGAAAATCAGTACGATATTAGAATAAATTTAATAGATAAATTTATAAAATTAGAAAAGCAAGAATATTGTAAATTTCTTTATAGTTTGATTGAGGAAATTAGAGCAAGTAAAAGATTAGGTGAGGATATTGAATTTGTTGAATATGTTTTCAAAGAAGCAACGATAATATGCCTAGAGATAGATGATTTAGAAAATAATATATTATATAAAGTATTATATAAAGATTTAGGCAACACGGAATTGAAAAAGTTAAAAAACGAAGTTATTATATTGGATTTATATGACAAAGATGTAAACTACTTAGAAAAATCTAAATATGAAAAGCTTTTAAATTTATTATCAGAAGAGTATAAAATTTCTTGGGCTTTATATAAAATTTTTGAAGAAAAATATAATTGGTCGGAAAATGTAGAATTTGCATTTGAAGTATTGTATAAAATTAATTTAGAAAGAGTTAGAATTTCTTATGGGAATATTATACCAGATGATTGTAAACAAAAAGAAAGTATTGAAAAATTAGAAATGATATTATCTATATTAGATAAATCAAGATTAAATTACCGAATGATAAATAAATATGAATTTATTTTGAAAACTTAAGAAACGATATTGATTATGAATTTGAGAAGATATTAAAGGATAGAGATATACATATATTTAAATTCATATTAATTCGGGATTGGATATGTAAAAATTATATGAATTACTATATTATGGATATAAAATATTTTAATAAAAATATAGATAATGGGATCTTGATTAATAATATATTTAACAAGTTGTCATTATATGTAAATTATAAAGTTATAGAACAAAATAAATATATAACAGAAATAATGAATAAATCAACAATGAAATATAGGGAACTGATAGTAGAAAATATAGATCTTATTAATGATTCAAGAATACTGGATTATCTAGAGAGAGTATTAGGTGGTATTTTATAAAAATATTTTAAATTTAATCACAAAAATATAAAAAATGATTCAGCATTAGCTTATTTTAATATATTAATAGATAGAGAAATATATGAAGAATTATATTCTGAGTTCTTGTATTTTAAGAATAAATTTAGGAAATAAAAAGGTGTATCTAATAAATCTTAATGATTTAAATAGGTACACTTTTTATTTCTTATTATTAAGTTCATATATATTATTACTTAATGAATTTATGCTAGTACTTAGATTTTCAAGTTTACCTTCTATTCTAATTAATAAATACATAGTAACAATAGCAGGAAAACCCAAGTTAGATACTAAAGCCATTAAATCTAATTCCATATAGAATATACCTCCAATAAAATTAAAAATATTATTAGGAAACCCCTCTAAATTTTAGAAGGGTTTCATGTAAATTATATAACTAAGTCATATCCAGTAGTTGCAGTTTGAACTACTTTTGCTTCTAATGGAGCTTCTAACTCTTCACCAAATCTAGGAGCAAATATGTTTTTTTCAACGATTTGTTCCATAGCAGCTTTTATTTCTTCCTCAGTTAAATCTTCTCTAGGATCTGAAACAAATAAGCTTACTTTTCTTCCAAGAGTTGTAGAGAAAACCATTAATAATCTAGTTTCTATATTTCTCATTTTTTAATCCCCTTTCTTATTTTATTTGAGCAACGGACAACGTCGTTGGCGACATGAGCGAAGCAAATTTTAATTTGCTGGTGTTAACTCTGTATTGTCTATTCTTACTACAGATAGCACATCATGTTTTTGTAGAGCATTTAAAATTTCACTTACATTGTAAACATCAATAGCTTTTGCTTCAGGATTAACATTTGAAAAACTTCTAGTTTTAACTATTGTTCTTCCATTTTCACCCAAGCCACAGTCATATTTAATTCTTAATGCTGACATTTGAGCGACTTCTGAAGTATCTGGAGCTAAATTCATATCTGCCATTTTGATTCCTCCTTTTAACATTTAATTTAACTTAAGTATAGTAGGAGGATATTAAAGCAATCAAAGAAAGTAATTGAAGAAAATATTTGAAAGAGATATTAATATTTTTAATGTCATGTAGATTAAGTTGTTATATAAGTATCTTTAAAACCTTTAGAAATAGCTTCATTTCTGAGTTTTAATGCATTATCTTTAATATTAAATGCACCTATACATACTCTATAAAAAGGACCTTCATTTTCTATTTTCTTATTTACAAATTCAAGTAAAGTAGAAGCTATAGTATTAGCTGCATTTCTTATATACATTTCATCAGAACAAGAAACTTCAACAGAATTATTTGATATAAAATCAATTTCTATAATTACAGCAGGCATTTTACTGTGTTTTAAAACTGAGAATTTTTTAGATATCTTAACACCACGATTTGTAGTATTAAGTTTATTAGAAAGATTTGAAGATAAATTAGTAGCTAACTTACAG
>NZ_JAIXHU010000058.1:0-14910 GCF_025671395.1 Paraclostridium sp. AKS73
TGATTCTTATTTATTCTTATATTATACTAAAAATATAATATTAATGATATAAATAGCGTTATAAGTTAATTCTTAGCGTGATATTTTTATTATTATATTTATACATTAAAAAGCACTAATCTTAAAAGATTAGTGCTTTTTAATTTTAACTATGCTTTTTTAACAACGCTAGATTTCAATTTCATAGCTCCGAAACCATCTATTTTACACTCTATATCATGTCCATCTGCTGCATCTGGAACTAAACGTATACTCTTTACTTTTGTTCCTATTTTTATAGAAGATGAACTTCCTTTTACTTTAAGATCTTTAACTACTGTTACAGAATCTCCATCATTTAATACGTTCCCGTTTACATCTTTTATAACAACTTCTTTTTCAGCAGAATCTTCTGGATTCCATTCATGTGCACATTCTGGACAAACTAAAAGACTTCCATCTTGATAAGTATATTCTGAATTACATTTTGGGCAATTTGGTAAATTTTCCATATTTATTCCTCCGTTCACAATTTTATTCCTAATCATTCATAGGTATATATAATATCATAGTCTTATCATATTTACAAATTTCCATCCAATTTGACCTTAAAAAACGATATATTCGGTTATTTAACTCATAAATTCATTATATTTCTAAATATACAAATCTATTTAAAGATATTATAGAAATTTAATAAAATTATAGATAAAGTTACACTGTTAAAAATTTTAATTATAGATTTTTCAGAAACAGCTTTATTTATTTTATATCCAATAATACCTCCCAATATTCCTCCTACAAGCATATATGGTAACATGTCCAAATTATAACTTGAAAACCCTGTAGTTACTGCAATTGAAATGATTTTAGATCCTTGAGAAAAAAATATAACTAAAATTGAATTTCTAGCAGCTTCATTAGCTGTCATAGAAAATAGTATTGTAAATGCAGCTACATTTATTGGCCCTCCTCCAATTCCTAAAAATGCAGATATTGCACCCAAGAATAAACCTAACAACCCAATTGCTAAAATATTATTGATTTTATAAGATTTTATATTATCTTTATTTCTCATATATAAAAATACTGATATTAACAATATTATTATAATTATACTTTGTATATTATTAATTAAACCTATATTAATATCTTTTGATAATATAAAACTCATAAGCTTTTGACCTATTATTCCTCCTCCTACAGATCCAGTTGCAACTACTATAGTATTTTTAGGATTTATTTTATCTTTTTTCTTTAACTGGTAGAATACAGTTACTATAGACATTATAAATATTGTTGAAGATGATAGTAAATTTATTGTTGGAAGTGCATAATTCCCTAGTGAGTCTAAGACAGGTTTAATTATTATACCGCCTCCAAGACCTGCTGAAGAACCTAATATAGTTGAAAAAATTGCCACTAAAAAATATATAATTTGCATTTTGCCTACTCCTATACAATATTTTAACTTTGTGATTCTAGTTAACTGTTTTATACCCTATATTTTAAATCACTAAAATTTTAATTACTTTCCAGAGTCTTTAAGTTCTAATAAATCCGTAGGAAATGCTTCAAATATTTTCTGTCTTAATAAATATTCATTATTAAATCTTAATGACCATGATTTAATAATTGATAAAGGTACTAAAAAAGGTACTTTTTCTTCCTGATACATTTGTAATGAATCTAATAAAAAAGATTTTTCTTCTTTTGATAATGAATCTGAAAAATATCCTAACAAATGTAATAGCATATTAACGTTTCTTCCTTTGTTTGTTCTATTACTTAAAGCGCTTCTCAATATAGATTTATATTCTAATAAGCTATCTTCTATATTTTTTTTATTAGCTTTTGCTACAATTCTACCCAATTCTTTTTGTTTCGAAGGACTATAAGCCATTAATAAATACTTATAATCACTTTGAAAATCAATTAAGCTTTTAACTGACTTTGCCTCTATTACACTTTCAAAATCTAAATCCACAAAAACCCTAGTTAAAAAATGCTCTCTTATATTAAAATTACTCAGCCTTCCTTCATCTTCTATAGCAATATCCTTAAATTTTTCAATTAAATCCCCTGCAAACAATCCACTCACTTTTTTAGGTAAAGGTGCTACTTTTCCAAAATCATTATAAATTTTACAATCTTTTATAGCACATGACGGAGATTTACTTTTTAAAATAACTCCATTTATCTTCTTATCTTCTATAGAATTTAAAAAACTATTAGAAAAATCATTCATATTTAAAGTAAAATCTTCTCCTGTTTTTGAATTTAATAATAATATTTTCTCTTCTTTTTCAACTAATCTTAAAGCTTCTCTAGGACACTTAAGTCCTATTTCCATTTCTGGACATATATCAATAAAATCAACATGTTCTTTTAGTTTTTCTATAAATTTATCTTTTACCATACTTCCATCGTATCTACAATGTTCATGCTCTATACATCTACTTATTAATACTAATGGTTTTTTCTTTTCCATTTTTTATTACCCCCAAATCAAATTGTATAGTAATTATTTAAGCTCTACATTTTGAATTCGTAACACCTATATAATTTAAATGATCAAAAACAAATCTAGAAATTTCATTTCTATGCCTTGTTTTAAAATTATAAAACTTTAAATTATATAAGTAATTCCCACTTCCATAATTACTTCTTTTCTTTATAATTTCACTTTGTATATTATATAACTTTCCATCTATGTCTATTTTTAATTCTATCTTTTTATTTATTGGCATATCTTCATAAGTTTCCATCAGCATTCCACTACAACTTAAATTTAATGTATTAGCATCATACTCAATATTTTTTAATTCCTCAGTTTTAAACTTACAGTCTATTATTATTGGCAATCTATGATTTTTTCGTCTTTCTTTCTTTTCAATTGGAGAAATTATTAATCCTTTATAAAAAGATATATCTTCTCTTATTATTTTTCAGTAATTAATATTTTAGTTTTAAATAGCTCTATTTGATTTATTAAATCTACTTGTATAGTGCTTTTATTTTCAAATCTAGCAATTTCATATTGATCAGTAGGACATCTAAATATAATTTCTTTATCTTTAATACTCTCCACATAACTTGTGTAAATTCGACCTTTATATAAAGTCCTTATGCTTAAATCCATACACTTTAATCTTTCTTCATATCTAACAATAGATTTTTCTAAATATTTTTCTGATTTTTTACTAAATAAATTAAACATAACTTATCCCCCTATTTCATTTGTAAACCACCCAAGTTCAGTATAATAATTTATATTTACATTGTAAATAACTTAAATAAAAAGCTAGAAGTTTATAATCTTCTAGCTTTTATTTAATATCTTTTTCTTTTATATTTAGTAATAAATATTGTTGAAATCACCAACATAATTAAACCTATAATTGGAACTAGATAGTAAATCCATGTATTTTGTTTATTATCTTTTATATTTGGTGGCATCATCTGCTTATTATCATTTTGTTCACCATTTTTTATCATTTCTTGAGACTTTTCTTGATTGTTATCACCTGGTTGTTCTTTTTTATTTATATCTTGGTTTTTACCCATATTTTGTTGCCCTAATGCAGATAAGTTTAAAGTAGTTACTATATTCCCATATTCTATAGCTGATTGTTCTCCATTCAATTGAGCCTGAACACTTTTAGTTCTATCTTTTCCAAAAGTTAAAAGTTCAGTCACTCCAGTTTTATATTCTTTATAATTATAGAATGCTGTAGCATCTTTCTTTACATAATTACTAATTAGTTTATCTATCTGAGTAACTCTATTATTAAATGCACCACTACTAAAGTAACTATCTACTATTTGGTTTAAATAATTATGGTAAAGTTCTTTATAATTATCATTTTCTAAAAGTTTACCTATAAGAGGAGCATCTTCTAAATTTCCTGTAACAGGTGAATCAATAGGAAAGTTTATTGCTTTTTCTCCATCTTTAACAGAAAAACCTCCAAATGACATATTTAAATCCCATGGCAATATTTCAGATACTCCATCTTTTTCATATAGATAGTAATTGTGATACATGCCTCCTGAGTAACTATCTAAATTAACTAAAAAAGTATTTACTGCAAAATATTTTAAAACTTCATCAACATTTAAATAATTTTCTATATCGTTTCCAGTACTAAGACTTTCCATCATATCAATAACGCTTTCGAAATCTTTATCTGTTGTACTCTTAAAAACTGCACTATCTCTTAAAATTGAGTAACTATCTACATCATCATCTATATATTTTAAATCTGCACCTTCGCTATCTTTATTTCCCATTCTAGGTGCTCCACCATTATCTTCCTCTCCACGTGAAACATTTTGATTTTGGACCATGTTAATAGCATCTCCGTTCAGCTCTGGAGCCTCTTCACCATCTTAGGAATATTCCCATCCATTTTTGGAGGGTTATCACCCATTTTTGGCATGTTTCCATCCATCTCTGGTCTTTGCATTTCTCCATTTTTACCCTTATTCCCCCCCATATTCATTGTTTCTGGCTTATATAAATTACCACTTAATTCTCCATAATTTTTTCAATAAATCTTTCATCAATAACTTCTACCCCTAAATATAATCCCCAGTCAGATCCATTTATCTTTATATCTGTATAAGAATATTCTGGGGTTGCTATTCCTAGTAAATTATATATATCATAAGAGATAGCTTCTTTCATATAGGTAGCATCAGATATATTATTGTTTAAAGCCAATTTTCTAATTCCATGATATGTTTGACCATCAACATATTGTCCAAAATCAATTTTTATACTATATCTATCCGTAGTGCTGTCGTTTGCTACAGAAGTTAAACTTGAGTTACCCTTTGGCCTTATTCCAACATTATTAAATGCTTCTCCATTTATAGTTACATCCGCACTTTTATATTCCTCTTTTGTAGCATTTTCTAAAAGCCATTCCCAATCACTTTCTTTAATTTTTATATCTATACTAGTTATACTATTTTTATCTAAAACATCTTCTGTTTTAGATACAGTCTCTATATCAGTTTCGTTTTGGGTATGTATATAGACACTATAATAAATACTACAGCTAGTATAATACTTATTACAGATATATATTTACTTTGTTTGTCATTTATCATCTTGCTTCACCACCTTATTTGCAATAAGTTAGTATGCTATTGCTTTTAAGCCATATAATCTCCATTGTAACTTACTAAAACTACATTTGAAACTCCACTTATACAAGATATTTCATTTACAAAGTTTGTTGTAATATTTTTTAACTTAACTTCAACAGTCATTTCTATTCCATTTGTTGGTGAAACAGTTTTAGACTTAACACAATACTTACTTACACTATTTCCTACTTTTTCTAATATTTTATTCTCACTACTGTCACTATCACAATTTACAACTAATATATATGGATTATCAGTTGTTTCTTTATTTGCAAATAGAACCATTATAATCCCTATAAAAATAGCTCCTAATACAGCTAAAGGTATTAATCCAGCACCTAATACTATTCCTTCACTAATTGACCAAAATAAAAATGCTATGTCCATAGGTTCCTTCACTGCACTCCTAAAACGAACTATAGATAACGCCCCAACCATACCTAATGAAAGTACGACATTAGATGTAACCCCTAATATAATTAATGTTGTAATTAATGTAAGAGCCATTAAAGACATACTAAATGTCGATGAATACATAACTCCCTTAAATGTTTTTTTATAAACTTGCATTATAAATAAACCCAACACAAATGCAAGTGACATCGCTATTAACATATCTAAAAATGATATTGATGTCATTTTTTCAATGAAACTTGATTTAAAAACGTCGCTAAAATTTACTGCTTGATTAGACATTATTTTTCCCTCCTAATTTTTATCCATATATTCTAGATGCTGCATATTTTGAAATAGCAGTCGCTCTACGGTTATTAGTTTGTATGATATCTTGTATTATCTCTGGTAGATATTCATCAAACTTCACTTCTAAAACTATTACATCCTTATCTATAGACCCTATAGTGGGTAAATTGTTATCAAATAAATTAGTACTTTGAATTCCTGTTCTAATTTTTTTATCAAATGTTATCCTTACATTTCCCATCTTATACACATAAGCTTCTCTTGTGTAATCAACTATACTTTTAGGTCTCAACATTTCTGACTTAATTTTTGAGTAAAATTCAATAAATAAAGTCTTATTGCTTTTAATTAAAAAATCTATATCTCCTTTAATCAGATTCTCACATTCTTCCTTAGTTATTAATTCGCTATCTTTAGAACATAATCCATTGACTTTTGACTTTTTCTCTAACTTAATAAAAGAGTGATCATCATTGTAGTATCTTAGCCTAAATTTTTCTCTTACACTTATTCCATTAATTTTTTCCATAAGAACTTTATCTCTAAAATTATCAAAATAAAGACTTCTAATTTTATATTCTTTTTGTTCATTAGCATTTTTATCTAAACTCATTATTTGAGTTAATCTATTTTTAATAGCTAAGTAATCTGACGTGTTTATATAATGCTTAACTTCATGTCTAAATTTTTTTCTTTCATAATTTCACCCCCTATCTGTTCGAAATCAATATTATATAAACAAACTTAAAATTTCCTAAAACTTTATTATTCTGAAAAATTTATTCATATATTATAGAAATATATTTTTAATGTCATTTCTTAACTAATAATCATAGGTTATATTAAATATATAAAATAATATTAAAGGTGGTTAAAATGAAAGGAATAAATATAAATATAGAAGTTTTAACTAATGAAAATATCTACGATTTACACCCAGAAATAGCTGCTACAGTTACTAAATCAGTTAACCCAAGTACAGTAAATTATGAAGAAACTTTTATCTACACAATAAATGCATCCTTTAGTGGATTAGGAGATTTTGGTCCCATACTTGATGCTTATATAATTGATCTTATACCTGAGGACATTGAAATTGTAACGCTTCCTCCTGTAGGTGGAATAATAAAAGATATAACTACAAATTATGTTCCTGGAACTGGAACATATATAAAATTTGATTTTGGACCTATAACTAACCTTGGAGTTGCTTATGTATTTGACTTAGAATGTAAATTTGCATTATCTGCACCTAACAATAGTTCTTTTGTAAATAGTGTAGATTTAACCGTTACGCAAGAATCTAAAGTAACAAATCTCTCTGCAGATTCTCCACCAGTAAATTTAGTTGCTATTGCAGATTTTCAAATTAGTAAAGTAAAAAGACTTCCTACAATAAATCCTGGTCCTGGAAGTAGGCTTGTTTATGTAATAGACCTTAAAAATTTTGGAGATAGAGGAGCTTGTATAAATAATGTTGTAGTTTCAGACTTATTACCAAGTGGAATTTCAATAGATCCGTTATTCCCTCCTTTTGGTGAAGATATATCTCCAGCACCATTTCAAGATCCTAAATATGATCAAACACTTAGTCCACCATTTAATAATCCTGTTGTTTTTAATTTATCTGGATTAGGGCCTTACTGTGGTACAAATTATAGAATTACAATAACTACTTTAGTTGATTCAAATATTGCAACTGATCAAATTGAAAATAAAGTAAATTGGTCTATAGATGGAACTGCCCAAAAAGAGTTTATTTTAACTACAGATATTATAGATGCAATATATTCTTCTTCTATAACTAAGTCAGCTCCTATCTATGGAACTACAATTGCTCCTGATAATACAATTAGTTATACATTAAATTTTAATAATAATGGTAATCAAGACTTGTCAGGCGTAGAGGTAATAGATACACTTCCTCCTGAGATTACCGTAAATAGATTATTCACTGGAAGATATGGTATAAATAGCATAGATTATTTACTTACAGGAACTTTACAAGTTGACTATAGTACTGATAATCAAACTACTTGGTTACCTGCAGGAGCAGGAACATTCAACCCTGCTATAGGTCAGTGGGTTTCTTTACCTACATTACCTAAAATAACAAATATTAGATATAGGTTCTCTGATTGGACTTCAGGAGTAGGGCCATTAAATTCACCTAGAATAGATGGAACTATCGATCCTGGTGCAGCTGGATTAACTATAGACAATACTTCTAGTATAAATTGGACTGAAGGTCCTGGACCTTATTCTGATTCAGATACAAGATCTACAATACTAAACGGTCAGGCTTCCTTAAATTTACGTAAATCGAGAGTAGGTACTAATGCAGCAGTCATACCTGGAAATATAATTACCTATAGATTAAATTTTAATTCTAACAATTCTACAATTAACAATGTAGTTTTAACTGATTTATTACCTGAACAAGTAGAATATGTATCACCTCTAGGAACTGTAAATTCAACTTATTATAATTACTTTAATGGGAATGGAGGTAGTTCTCAACCTCTATCATATAACGTAACGCTTACTCCAAACTATATGGATTCAGGTAGAACACTAGTAACATTTACTATAATATCTCCAACTGTATTCCAACAAAATTCTAATATTTCTATAAATTTCAATGTAAAGGTTAAAGTTGGTGCAACTGGAGTTATCTCTAATAATGCAGAAATATATGCATCAAACAACGCTGACCCTGCCATACCTTTTATAAGTAATAAAGTAAATACAAATGTATCATTTATTAATAGTTTAGCTTCTGATAAAAAAATAAAAGGAGCTCTTGATTCTGATTATACTGAATTCCCTCAAAAAGGAAAAACTTTTAATGGTGGAACTCTAGAATACAAACTTACACTTTCAAATACTGGAAATCTTAATTTACAAGAATTAGAGGTAGTAGATATTTTCCCTCATATTGGAGACACTGGAGTAATATTAGTTGATGATCCTAGAGGATCTGAATTTAAAGTATTTCTTACAAATACTCCAGATATAACAGTAACTAGTACAGACCCTTTAATGCCAACCCCTACAGTCCAAATAGAGTACTCACAAAGTTATGATCCCGTAAGATTTGGTGAAAATAATAATACTATAGGAACTGTAAATGATTGGACTTCTATGACTCCTTATCCTATTGATCAAGTAAAATCAATAAAACTTATTATTTCTGGTTCTCCATTAAAACCAGGTCAATCAATTATAGTAAGCATAAAAGCACAAGTTCCAGTTGGTATTCCAACTACAGTACCTCCTTTAGTTGCTTGGAACAGTTTCGCACTTAGAGGTTCTTATATAAATCAATTTGGAGCTTTAACTAATTTTTTACCCGTTGAACCTGAAAAAGTCGGCATCACAGTAGAAAACCCTGTATTTCCTGGAAAATCGGAACTTTCACATGGCATGATGTTCTTGAAAATGGAGTATTTCATCCTGGAATTGATAACGGCGTAAATAATGCTACAGTATATCTTTATGATGTAGATCCTACGCAAAATCCTCAAGCAATACCTATTGCAACATCTATTTCAAATAATGATACTTTAGGAAAACCTGGATTTTATTTATTTTCAAATTTACCTGTTAATAAAACTTATTATGTTAAGTTTGTTCCACCTTTAGGATTTGTATATACTATTCAAAACCTAGGACCAGATGGAAGTAAACCTGATCCAAGTACAGGAATTGTAAAAAATATTACACTTACAGATTCTAATCCTTCAGTTTTAGATATTGATGCAGGTTTTATTGACATGATTTGTAGTTTCACAGATATAAAACAATGTCTTTATATGATATGTTCTAATAACAAAATAGAATATGTAGATACAGATCAAACTTTTTTATATGTAAGTATAAAAGATTTTTATTTGGATAAGTCTAAAATTGTATATGAAGAGTTCTTGGGTCAAATCGTTCCTGGATATTATCTTTATGTAACTTCTTGTGTAGAATTCCATATTCACTATAATGAAGATGGTTTCATGCAATATAATATACCTTATGAAATAAAAATATTTATTCCTGAATATATTTCAAATAATACCTTTAGTCTAAGTAGCTGTGCAAGTAATATACAATTTTATATTTGTAATTCAAATAAAACTCTGATGGTAAATTTTGAATTAGGTATTCGTATTAATTTTGAGCAAATCTAATAAAAAAGAACTATGATTTTTATCATCATAGTTCTTAATAAGTTTAATTATAATATTTTTAATTAAACTTATACCTTTACATTATCTATAACATTTATTACATTCATGAGCTTTATACCATTTCTTACATTCATCCCATTCATCATATTTATGATATTTCTTACATCCATCATGTTTATGACATTTATCGCATCCATCCCATTTATTGCATTCATGACATTTATGACAATTTTCATATCCATAACATTCGTCGCAATTTTGCCATTTATAATATTTATTCCATTCATACCAATCATAGCATTTATGACATTTATTTGAATAAATCATCTTTATATCTCTCCATAGTGTAATATTAAGAAATTCTTATTAAAGAACCTCTAGTTTATAATATGTATCCATGTTGAAATGTGTGCTATATTGTCAAATTTCATAACAAATTAACTAAAAAAGTTTTTAGTTCAAAATGTACTCCCTATGTAATAGGGTATTTTAATATAATTTAAAATATTAGCTCTAATTCATACTAATATTTTTATTTTTTAAAAATACTTGCATAAACAAGTATTTAGTTTTATAATACTCAATATGAATTACTTGCATAAACAAGTATTAAATTTTAAAATAAGATTGGAGACATAAAAAATGAAAACATTAGTAATTATAGCTCACCCTAATATGGATGGTTCAAAAGTAAATAAAGCTTGGAAAAATCACTTAGAAAATAGTGATAATATAACAATAAATGAAATTTATAAATCTTACCCAGATGGCAAAATAGATGTAAAAAGAGAACAAGAATTAGTTAAAGCTCATGATAGAATAGTTTTTCAATTTCCATTCTACTGGTATAACGCACCTTCGTTACTAAAACAATGGATGGATTCTGTATTTGCATTTGGTTTCTCTCATGGCCCTAATGGGAACAGTTTAAAAGAAAAAGAATTCAGATTAGTAATTTCTGCTGGAGGTCAAGAACAATCTTATCAAGCTGGTGGAGCTCAACACTTCACTATAAGTGAATTAACTAAAACATATGAAGCAATGGCAAAGTTTACTGGCATGAACTACCGCCCTGCTTTTGTTCTTTACGCAACTCATTTATTAAGCGAAGAAGATATAAATAAAAGTGCAGATAAATTAAAATCTATATTAAACTAAAAAATAATCAAAATAAAAATAGAATAGCTAAAGCTATTCTATTTTTATTATTTAGTGTTAATATTATTTAAATTCTCAGCTATCTTTGTTAAAAACTTCATCCCTTGTTCTATTTCTTCCTTAGAAATGCCATTAACAGCTTCTTCAAAACATTCTCTAGCTATAGACTCAACAGGTTCCTTCAAAAGTTCCCCTTTTTCAGTCAATTTAATACGATTTATTCTTTTATCAGAAGAACAACATTGCCTTATTATTAATTCATTTTTTATTAAAGTATTTATCAGCCTCGATGTACTTGCTTGATCTCTATTTGTAAGCTGTGCTAAATTATATTGGCATAAATTTTCATTGTCCCAAAGCATAGTTAATATAGTAAACTGCTCAAAAGTAATATTTATACCATTGTTTTTTAGTTTTCTTACAAAGTTATTAATCATAATTTTATCTGTCGCATTTATCAAAAAAGCTAATCCTTTATCTTTTCTATATTTCATGTTATCACCTTTTTATTATATTATAATTTTATCCTATATATAAAAAATCTATTGTCAAGACAAAGCTAATACTAAACAAAAAATAAAAGAATATCTATTTTATTAGATATTCTTTTATTTTAATTTTATTTGGCTTTATTTGATTGTTTTGATGGTATAAAGTTACCAATTATACCTGCAATTATAACTGGTAATATCCAGTTAAATCCTAATTTTGCAAAAGGCAATTCATTTACAAATGGAACATTTATACCCTTGCTACTTAAAACAGTAAGTACACTTACTATTAAAGCTACATAAGTTGCAGATTTAAATGCATTATCATTTTTAATTTTATTATTAAATAATGTCATTAGTACTAATACTATTGTTGCTGGGTAAATAATTGATAATATAGGTGCTGAGAATTTTATTATTGTACTAACTCCAAAGTTTGCTACTACTGCACTAAATATACATACTACTATAACTATAGTTTCATACTTAACTTTTCCATTTGATAGCTTAGTAAAATATTGAGCAGTAGCTGAAACAAGACCTATAGATGTCGTTAAACAAGCTAATGATACAATTATAGCTAATACAACTTTACCAGGTTGACCCAATAACTGCTCTGTTATACTTACTATTAAAGCTGTTTGATTTATATCGCTTGAATTTACCCCTTTAAATTGATGAGCAACTGAAGATCCTAAGTAAGTAAGTCCTCCGTATACTATAATTAAAGCTACACCCGCAACTAGCCCAGCTCGTAAAGTTAATCTAATTTTATCAGATTCCTCTGTGTATCCTTTTTGAACAAGAGACATTATAACAACTGCTGATAAAGCTATAGCTCCCAATGGATCCATTGTTTGATACCCTTGGCCTATACCCTCTGCAAATATTGCATCTATAGTTGCTGGTTGATTTAAATTACCTAGAGGAGATATAATTCCTACTATGATTAAGAATATTAAAGCTACTAATAATGCTGGTGTTAAATACTGTCCTATTATATCTATAACTTTAGATGGTTTTATTGTAAGTATAAGCGTTAACCCAAAGAATATTATAGAAAATAATATTGGACTAAAACCTCCAAAATAGGTTGTATTCCCATTTCAAATGTTGTTGCTCCTGTTCTGGGTATAGCTAAAAGCGGTCCTAAGCAAATCATAATTGCTGTTGCTAATATTACAGATAATGTTTTCCCGCTTCTTGATAAAACCCTACTTATGTCTCCATCACATTTAGCAGCTGCTAATATCGCTAGTAAAGCTAATCCTACATCAGCGATAATAAATCCACTGAAACCTAACATCCAGTGCTCTCCAGATACAACTCCTAAATATGGTGGAAATATTAAGTTTCCTGCACCAAAGAACATGGCGAATAAGGCAAATCCTACAACTACAGTATCTAAACTTTGTTTTTTCATAAAAACCCCCTGTATTAATTTTATAGGCATTATCTAATTATTAAATTAATTAATTATATGTTAAACTTACTAAATAAATCAACTATTCTGAAAAATTTAACATAATTTTAGCATTTTATACCATTAAGTTAAGTTTATGTTAAATTGATTGACTACTTGTTTATTTATATTTAACAGTATTAAAGATAATATTTCTAGTTTATTAAATATAAAAATATTTACAGGTTTTATGTTTAATGAAGATTTTTTGTGTAGTATAATATAAAGGTAAAATACTCATGTTATATAATCTATAACATGGGTATTTTATCTTTTGTAACAATTGAGAAAGGAGTTTTTCTATGAACAAAAAAAAGCGGAATATAATTATCGCAATAATGGTTTCTATGTTTCTTGCTGCATTTGAAGGGACTGTTGTTACTACAGCCATGCCTACAATAGCAAAAAGTTTAAATGGATATAATCTTATGAGCTGGGTTTTTCTTCATATCTTTTAACCTCAGCTGTCTCCACCCCTATCTATGGAAAAATGTCTGACCTTTATGGAAGAAAAAAAATGCTTTCTATTGGTATCGTAATATTTTTAATAGGTAGTGCCTTATGTGGATTTTCCCAAAGTATGATTCAGTTAATAGCATTTAGAGCAATACAAGGTATAGGTGCTGGTTCTATACTCACAGTAACATATACAATTGTTGGTGATGTATTTGATTTAGAAGAACGTTCTAAGGTTCAAGGATGTCTAAGCACAGTATGGGGTGTTTCTAGTCTACTTGGCCCATTTATAGGAGGATTTTTCATAGATTACTTATCTTGGCATTGGATATTTTTTATTAATATACCTTTTGGTATTTTATCTATTTTCCTTCTTAATAAAAATTTCGAGGAAAATTTATCAAATAGTAATCCTAAAATCGATTACCTTGGATCAATATTTTTAACAATATCTATAGTTTCAATATTATTAGGTGTATTTACTACGTCTAGTTCAGTAAAAATCATATATACTATATTAACTATAGTTTCACTTATAATTTTCTACTTAATTGAAAAAAATCAAAAGAACCTATTGTTCCTTTTGATATATTTTCGAAAGATACAATTTTACTAAATCTAATAGGTTTCTTTGTAGCTGTTATACTTATGGTTATAGAGGTTTACATGCCGTTATACACTCAAAACGTTATGGGTTATAGTGCAAAGATAT
The DNA here is from genome assembly GCF_025671395.1 of Paraclostridium sp. AKS73. Classification (NCBI taxonomy): domain Bacteria; kingdom Bacillati; phylum Bacillota; class Clostridia; order Peptostreptococcales; family Peptostreptococcaceae; genus Paraclostridium; species Paraclostridium sp. AKS73. The sequence continues at coordinate 14,299 of NZ_JAIXHU010000058.1, forward strand.
CTGGACTTTTAATGGCTCCAATGTCTATAACTTGGCTTTTAAGTTCTTTTATTTTAGTAAAATTATTTAAAAAATTTGGAGAGAAGAAAGTTATTCTAGGTTCTATTTTAATCTTAGCAATAACATGTTATTTACTTAGATTTACTACTCCAGATACAAATTTAATTTATCTAATTCTTATAATTTTCATCATGGGAGCAGGTTTTGGAGGTGTACTTAATACACTTATAATACTTATCCAAAATGCTGTAACTTATGAAAAAAGAGGAGCTGCTACATCAACAAATGCATTAATCCGTACACTTGGACAAACAATAGGGGTTAGTGTATTCGGAGGATTAATGAACTCAAGTATATCTTCTTACTTTAAGCATTCAGATATTTCAAATGTAACTGCAGATAATATATATTCTTCTGGAGCTAGCGCTTATCAAATAATGGAAGCATTTTTTAATGGTGTCCATAATATATTCTATGCTTTAGTATTTATAGCTTTTATTTGCTTTATCGCCGGAATATTTATAAGTAAAATCCATATTAGAAAAGATGATAATTAAATATAATATTTTATAAATATATACAAATATGAAACATCTATTATAGAGTTCATAT
>NZ_JAIXHU010000059.1:0-14347 GCF_025671395.1 Paraclostridium sp. AKS73
ATTTGTAAAATTAAAATAAAGAGCTAAATATAGCTCTTTAAAGATAAAATATTGATACCATTATAAAATTCAGTTTGAAATCAATTAGATTTTGTATTTTGTTTTTTAGCGGATTTTTTTTGTTTGAACATAATACAGAAACCATGACCAAAATAGAAAATAACACTTAATATTATAAATATGGCAAATACAAATAAAGCATAGTCAATCCAGAGCCAATTTGAATAGCTTATGCCCATAAAGTCTAGTAAAAACATCATACTAACACCTCATTTTTATTTATTTTTTTAATGTTGATAATTTTATTTAAGTATATAAAAAAGAGACTTATTTCGTGATAACAAGTCTCTTTCAAAATTAGAGATAATTATTAAATACACTATTAAATGTATATTTAATTACTTTTAAATATATGCTGATTATTTTATAAATGTGAATTTTTAAATAGATAAAAACAATAATGCTACAGATGGAAGAAAAGTAATTATTGTAATAATTAAAGTAGCATTTGTAGGTATAAATTCACTATTATATTTTGTAAAATAGACTAAATGAAAAATTATAAAAGTTAATATCATTAATATAAAATTAAAAAATAAGCTAATGAAAACACCTTAAAACTTTTATCTATTATAGTATAAGATTTAAAAGTATTAAGGGTATAGATTATATAAATTATTACTCCAAAAATAAAATAAAAGTTACTTTGCTTTTTTAAATCTTTGTTTTTAAAAAAGTTGAATTTTAAAATAGACTTATTGTCATTGTACTCGATTCTCATAGGGGTCACCTCATTGTTATATTAAAGAAATAGTGATTCTAAATATAATTATCGTCATGTTAAAATAATTATAAAGGGATATGATAAGCGGAATATATAAATATAGGCTTATAAATAAAATAAGGAGGACGTTTGTCCTCCTTATTTTATCAACTAATATATGTATGTAGTCATCATTTGATTATATTAGGTTTGAGTTAGTATTACATTTAAAAGCTAGATATCAATAAAGTTAATTATATTTATCTATAAACTCTAAAAATGCTTTACTTATAATGTCATGTTTATTTAAATGAGAATATTTGTTTTTACATAAATCAGAAAAATCATTCCATATATCTTTATCTAATCTGATTGTAGTTTTTATAACTTCAGATTTATTGAAATTTATTTGAAGGCCAGTTTTTACCTCGATTACATCTATAGGACAATTGTCCTCCTTAGATTCGAAGTTATTTATAATACTAATTATCTTATCGTAATTTTTAACGATATTTAATAGTTTTTCTTGAATTTCATAGTTATTAAATAGTTGATTTGAATTTACTGTAAATGGGTCATAATTGCTTGAAATAAGTGAGTTTGAGTTATGTTTAGGATATATATTATCCGCGGTTAAAATGAATTTACCATCAAATTTTTGATATCCATATTTTTTCATGAATCTATCTAAAGTATCAACTCTTGTATAACTCATTTTTTCAGCAATTTCTTTTCTTGATAGCCCTTTTTCCTGGAGACTAATTATATAATCTATTTTTTTATCATAGCTCCAATCTTTCTTATTTTCCAAGTTACCACCCCCAACAATATGGAGGACACTAGTCCTCCATATTATTATACTATTTAAAAATTGCGTATTTAGTTGAAATTTAGCTTTTAATTAAAAAATATCTAAAATGCATAAGTTAAGGTCTAGTATGCAACAAAGCATTGAACAAAGTTTTTTTAAGACGTATACTTTTTATATAGTTTGTAAATAAGTACATACATAAAAGTATGAACTAAGTATCTCAATTCAAGTTCAAACTCATAGTGTCGATAAAAGTATATAAAAGTTAATTAAAATCTAAATAGAAAAGGGTATATTTAGATTTTTATAGTTGTGTTTTAGGGTTATAAACATAAAGTTAATTAACTTAACAAAAGAAGTATTCAAATTGAATACTTCTTTTTGTGTTAAGTTAATTAACTGTAATAGATAAAAAATAACTAAACTGAGACAATTATCTTTAAAAACTAGAAAAAGGTACCGATATAAGATATTATGTAATGACAAAAAATATGTTAGGGGGATTTTTAAATGGTTGTAATTGGAATATGCGATGATGAAAAGCATTATAGGTCAATTATTAGAAAATATTTAGAAAAAATATTACAATCAAATGTACAGAGCTACGAAATACATGAATTTACATCTGGAGAAGAGCTACTAGAGAATTACCCTAATAATTTAGATATCTTGATTTTAGATATACAGATGGATAGCATCGATGGGATGAATACAGCTAGAAGGATTAGAACATTTGATAGTAACGTAGAAATTATATTTATGACTTCTTATTCTGAATTTATGCAAGAAGGATATGAAGTAAGAGCTTATAGATACTTATTAAAACCTATAGATTTCGATAAATTAAATAAACATATAATACCATGTGTAAAGGAATTAAAAAGACGAAATAGTAATTATTTAACAATTAATACAAAGAACTATATAGATAGAGTAAAAATAGATTCTATACTGTATATTGAAACTCAAAGGCCTAATTTATTAATTTATACAAATAAAAAAGTTCATAGTGTAAGAATGAGCATGAGAAAAATCGAGGGTATATTAGAAGAATACAGTTTTTATAGATGTCACAATAGTTTCTTAGTTAATTTAAAAGAAATTGAATCTATGGATGGTGAATATATATTTATAAATGACATGAAAATACCTGTAAGTAGATACAGAACGAAAGGATTAAAACTAGCGATAACCAATACTCTAGGGGATATAGTATGTTAAATAAAGTAGGTATAGACACTAGAGATATATTTAAAATCTCAATAGTATTTATGAATTTTATAATATTTTTTTGTACACTAGATGTAGTAAGTATTAGAAAAATTAGTAATATAAAGCTTTTCCAGTATATAGGTATTTTAATTTGTATTTTAGTAGTGATAAGTGTATCAAATATATTTCGAAGTTTTAGGATTTTATTATATATAATAATTGGAATTATATACTATAACCTAGTATATGATGAATTTTTAGTGAAATGTGTAATAGTAACTATATTGTTTTGGATAAGTGTAATGGTTGTAGAGACCGCATCAATTGGTGCTATAGCTGCAATTAATAATATATCAGATATAAATTACCTAATAAATCAAAAAAAGTATGTAATTCAAGCAATTATACTATCTAAAGTATTACTGTTAATAGAGTTTGTATTATTAAGGTACTTTAAATTGGCATTAGAGTTTAAGCCAAAAGACATGGCGCTTATAGGTCTTTCTATAAGTTATAATATATTAAGTTTATTGCTAGTTTTTGGATATAATTTTTTAAATAGGATATTAATCAAATTAAATATTGTATTTTTAATATTAATTACAATGCTTTTAATGCTATCAACTATTTCGTTACTAGTAGTTATAGCTAGGATTAGAAAATCTGATAGACTTAAACTTGAAACAGAGCTTATAAATGAAAGGACTCAAATGAATTATAAAAATTATGAAAATATATATGAGGTACATAGCAGTTTAAGGCATGTATATCATGATTTAAAGAATCATATGATGTGTATAAAAAATTACAATAGTAAAGAAGATATTATTAAATACATAGATAACTTAAGTTTCGAAATAAGAATGTTCGATAGTATCTCTCATACAGGGAATGAGACTTTAGATATAATTTTAAGCCAAAAGATACATGAGTGTAATAAATATAATATTAAGTTTGAATCGAATATAAATTTCTCGAAATTAGGATTTATAAGTAATATAGATGTATGTTCCATATTTGGAAATGCTTTAGATAACTCAATAGAGGCATGTAAATTAATAGATTGTGGGATTGATAAGAAAATAGAGGTAAAAGTAACCTATATTAAGCAGTTTTGCATAATAAAAATTATAAACACTAAACAAAATAAAATTAACCTTACCAAAAAGGGAATACAAACAAGTAAATATAATAAATATGAACATGGTATAGGATTAGCAAGTATAAAAAGAACTGTAGATAAGTATGATGGAGAAGTTGCTGTGAACTTCTCTGAGACTGAATTTATTTTGAAGATAATGATACCTATAAGGTCATAATAAAAAAGCACACAAAATATAGACTCTAGATTTTGTGTACTTTTTTATTATGTTAAATTAGAAGGTGCTTATGTTTATATTACCCATTAAAAAATAGTTTAACTCTTAATTTATTAATTTTCCAAATACAACATATATATTATTTTATAAGTAGATTATTTATTAATAGTTAAAAATTAAGATAAATATAAAAATATAATTAAATTAAATGATGTATATGTTGAAAATACTATAATATAAACCTTATTAAGGTTTAAAAGGTCAAAAAATTGGAATTATTTTGACTATCCTAAACTTAAAATAAACAAGAACTTGGGTGAAGAGTGAAAATATAAGAAGTGTTTATTATTTATGGAATAAAAATTCTGAATTTTAAAAATTTCTTGTAAATATTTTTTAATCTGATAGAATGTATTAAAAAGGAGTGCGCCATTATGAAAAAAATATTATTCGTAACAGATTTATATTATAAAGCTAACGGAAGAAATTACTATGAAGAAGACCTTTTTACAACATCTAAATTAGTAGATAAATTTAACCTAGTTATTTGTAATCCAAAAGATATGAATAAGTTTAATGATAATTTTGACTTAACTATATTTAGAAATGCGGGTCCGGTTGCAAATTTTCCAAAAGAGTATAATGATTTTAGAGAAAAATAAAAAGAAATAATTTAAAGACATATAACTCATTTGATGGAAAAGGCGATATGAATGGAAAGGACTATCTGATAGAATTAACTAATTTAGGATATCCTGTAATCAGTACTGTAGATTCAATTAATAATATCAATAAACTGCCTAAAGTAGATAAGTATGTTATAAAGCCAAAAGATGGGGCAGATTCAATAGGAATGGAATTTGTAACAAAAGAAGAATTATATGAAAAGGTTCAAAATGATGATTTTAATACATTAATTCAGCCAGCGATAAACTTTGAATATGAAGTATCTTTTTACTATATAGATAAAGAGTTCCAATATGCTCTTTATGCACCAGACAAAAGCAAGAGATGGGAATTAAAAGAATATGAGGCAACTGCAGCTGACTTAGAGTTTGCGATGAAGTTTGTTGAATGGAATAATATAGATCATGGTATCCAAAGGATTGATGCATGCAGAGATGAAGAAGGCAATCTTTTACTTGTTGAATTAGAAGATTTAAACCCGTATCTATCTGTATTAGAATTATCAAATCAACTTCAAAATAAATTTATTGAATCACTTAAAAAATCAATTGAAAATGTTTTAAACTGTAACTAAAAAACAGATATATAAAAAGGAGCATAATTAATGATGCTCTTTATATATCTGTTTTTGTTTTTTAGACTTATTATAACAATAAATTTAATATATCAAAAATGTAAGAAATCTTTAAGGTTGATGCAAGGCTATTTTAAGGATGTAAATGTATAATAGAGTTAACAAATAAAACAAAGGAAGAATTATAAATGACAATAATATGAGTTTTAATGATAGTCCCGTTTAATTAGCAGTAGCTAACTTACAATAGACGTTTAAAATATTTAAGAAATGTTTAAGATTAAGATAAAGATAAGTTAAGAGTATAGATGTAATATAGGAATATAATCTAAAAAATAAAGGAGGAAAAATAAGATGGCAATAGTAATAGGGAGTTTAATGATAGTTCCATTTATATTAGCAGTAGGAGCAGGGCTAGTAAGCAATGAACTAGAAATAGCAAATCAATAAAACTTAAAATGAACTTAAGTGTATAGAATAAATATAAAAAATGAAGGAGAGATTATACATGATAGTAATAGGAAGTGTAGTTATGGCACCATTTATATTAGCAGTAGGGGCAGGGCTAGTAAGCAATGAATTAGAAATAGTAAATCAATAATATAAATTGAAAATTTAAGACATAATAAAAATGGAGGAATTAATATGACATTGTTATTAATAATAGGAATTGTAATATACATTGTTAAAAACAAAAGGAATAATGAAGATGCTTTTTTAGAAAATGATCCAATAATAGATGTTAATTATAGAGAAGTTGACTAGAACAAGTCTTACTATATAATTCAATATTAAAAAATAATATATAAGCAAATTAACCTTCATACGCCACCGTTTATATAGGTTAGTGTGTAGAAGGCTAATTAGGAAAAATCTTAATAATTTAATACAATTAGGGTAAAATATAATTCTACTTGTATTAAGTATAAAAAATTAAAACAAAATATAATTACGTTTTATATAACTTAATCAATAAAAATATAGGGTTTTAATTGATTTTATTTAAATCATATAAAAAATATAATTGTTTACTTATATTAGATATACGTCTAGCAAACAGAAAAATCAATACTTTAAATTAGATTTTTTAATAAAAAATTTATAGGACACGTATGCAAATTTAGCACAAATTCATTGTATTTCAAACCTATTAATCTAGATTCAAATAAATCATAATCCAAATCTATTAAATATACTATTTCTTTTTACAATACCTTACAGTTTAATGAGTTAAAAAATAAATATAATCTTTTCATTATGAAAAAATTGTATAATGAAAAAGATTATATTTATACTTTTTAAATACCTGTTTCAAATTCATTTAACTCAGACTTTTTATTCATTTTCTTTTTAATTTTTTTCTGTTTAGCTTCATCTAAATCATCAAAATTAATCTTACCAATATACAAATTAAATTCATCAACACCAAAGTGTTTTATCATAGATTGTTCTGTTATTAACCAAGTTTTCCCGAATTTTTTTACCTCAACATTGTCGATTAGCTTTCCATTTGATACTTGTTTTCGTAATGTTGAATTATCTAAACCATAAATATCTGATACTTGTTGAAAAGTATATAGACCCTTAAAACTCCCATTTGCCATTTTAATTTCCTCCAAATTATTCTATGTGTTAAAATTTGTATAACTTTAAATCAATTAAATATTTATTAAGGTATATATATAATTTAATCCCCAAGATATAGTATAAGTCAATTCATATACTAGGTGTTAGAGGCTATTTGAAGTATTTTAATAAAAAAAATGGTATAAGTCTAATTATATAAAAGACATATACCATATAAACTTATTTTCTATATTATTAATATAAATTTATTTAACTGTTTTAAGAATGATATGTAAAAACCTATTTACCTATGAAGGTATTCTTAATAACATAAAAAATAATCAAATGTGATTATATCACAAACACCTGTATTTTTAACCCTCTTAATTTTTATAGTATAGCATTCTGATTTTTAAAATCAATATATGTTACAGGATTGAAACAGATGTATCGAAATTGAGACTCATTTAACGATGTATGACACTTGTCCGACAAAGTAAAACTAGGGGAATGTATTTAAATCAAATACAAAATAATAGCCAGTAAACAATTAAATAATTATTTAATTGTATATCGAAATCTAAAATATATTTAATTTGCATGATAAATATTGGAGGATACTTGTCCTCCACTCGAAACAAGTTACACAGTATGCAAGAATTTTATTAATTTGCCTGTAATAGGTATAAAAAAAGGATATCTAAAAAAGACATCCTTTCTTGCATGTAAAATGGGTTAAAACTTCAACTAAATACTTGATATTTTCATTGATTTAACCTTCTTTTCATTAAAGTACTTCATCATCCTAACCATTGTATAAACTATAAAAATTGTAGAATAAATAGCAATTTTTAACATATCTATTGTATCTTTATTTAAAAGAATAAGAGCTATGTGTAAATAAGTTAATCCATAAAATAAATATGAACATCTTTGTATTTTTTTCCATTTAACATACTTAATTTTACTTCTAATAAATTTAAATGAAGTTATAAACAATGGAATCATAACTAAAAATGCAACCAAGCCTATAGTTAGGTGAATCATAGATAATCCAGGAAGCGTAAGAGATTTAACAAAATCTCCAAATATAAAATATGTATATATTAAGCCATGTGGAAGTATAAGTATAGATCCTATTACAGCTAATTGAGCTCTTATATTTAATAGTTTTTTAGTGACAACATATTTTCTATCGAGAGCTCCTGTAAACATTACGATAATAAATAAAGATACAGATAAAATACCTTTCATTGAGGACTTATAAAATTCTAGTAGAAGCCCTTGTAGCTCTATATTGTATGTTTCTCCGTAAAGGTTTATATAACTAGTTAGCAAAGCTATAACCAAAGCAATTATATAGTATAAGTTTGAATGTTTTTTAATGCTAGACGTAAAAAATAGAGATATCACCATTGTGAATAGCAGTGAGTAAATTAATAACATTTTGATTCTCCTTTTCAATGATAAATGATAATTAATTTCAATAAAATTGTATAATGAAAATTTAACCAGGTCAACAAGTTTTTATAAAAAATCTAATTATTTAATTCTAATAATAAAAATAAAGTAAATATAATAAAATAAAGAAGTGTACTAGAATTTCTAGTTAAGATTAATAGATCATAATTTTAGATATTTAAATTAGAATAATTGTAATCTATTAATAAAAAACAAGTTAGCTAAAGTAAAAATACCTAACTTTAGCTAACTTGTTTCTATCTCTATAGAGAGATCAACTTTTTGAGTCTATATGCAATAACTAACAATAGATTTGATTCAAGAATTATAAACATGATTGTATGTTTGGGTAAATAAAAGTTATATATATAAATAGTTGTTAGAAAAATTAAAATTATAGACCTGGATATATTCGTTTTATACTTATGATAACTTTTAGAAATTAGATGAGTACTACTATTTTTAAAATATAAGTATAAAGCGAATATAAACATTGAGACTAAAATGTTTATTGTAGTGATAAAAATATGTAAATGTATGTTCATATTATAACCTCGTGTAAGTATTTAATTTCTATAGTATCTTTATTTTTAATACGGATATTATGAAAATTTCTATAATTAAAAAATAGTTAATATGATAAGTGTTCAAAAAATATATAAGTTTAAATGGATTAGTATATATTCATATCTATAAATAAAAAATGCTCTAGATACAAATTCTAGAGTATTTTATTTATAGTATAGTGGGGATTATAACTTAATTCTAAAAAAAAGAAGTTATAATCCCTTAAAATTAAATTTATAGATTAAAAGTTAAATATCTTATAATAATTCTATTACTGAAATACCTGCATTTGCTAAAGTAAATATACCTGCAATTGTAGCAGTAGTAGCAACTTGTAATGTTACAGGTGCATTGCCTACTGTTATTATAGCTTGACCAGATAAGCTAGCAGTAGCTGCAATCGCAACTGTTAAACTTACATTTGATGCACTTGAAGGTATAGGAGTTCCATCTGATAAAAGAACAGCTCCAAGACCTCCAATTCCAGTAGCAGTTGTATTAACATTATAAGAAACGTAGTAACTATGATTAGCTGCTAGTGTTATTGTAGTTGTAGGAACCGTTGCAGATATATCAGTTCCATTAGTAGCTAGAGTAGAGTCAAATGTTATAGCTGTTTGTGTTGTTGTTAATGCAGTTCCAGATCCTGCACCTAAAGATAAAAATTGATTTGTAGCAGTTGGTCCCACTGGTCCTGTAGGTCCAAAACAAGGTATATATTCTATACAAGGTCTACAATCGTTATGACCACAATAATTTGAACATGTCATATATTTTCCACCTATACTTATGATAAATTTATAGTATAAATAATGATTTAGATTTGTAAAAAAATTATTTAACTACACTATTAATATATTCAAAAATATTTTTTATGTGTCTAATTCAAGCGAAGTTTATCGAAAATAAAATTTTCATAGATATAAAGTATAATTTAAGAATTATTAAAATAGAAAAACATACTTAAATATTTAAGTATGTTTTTCTATTTATCAAGCCTTGCATGAACAACCATCCGAGCATTATCAAACTCATAACTACACGTAGATAGAGTTAAGATCTTATCTTCTGAATCAACATTTACTAAAGATTTAAATAAAGAATCTTTTTTTATTTTATTAAAAAAATTATTAAAATCTTCCTTAGAATCAAATGAAGTTTTATTGTAAATATTGCTAGAATCAGTTACATAAGCAGAGAAAATTGTATAGTTTAAAATATTACCATTAGATTCAGATATAGAGATAGTCTTATGCTTTGTAAAAAACTTTTCATCTTTAAATTTTTTTAGTTGGCCAAACATCGTTCCATTTCTCATACTATGCCCATAAAGCACGGTATTAGAATCATTAAACTTGTCGTTTTGAAAATCTAAGAATATAGATCCTGACTCTAGATAATTTTTATCCATATCTTTGTTTAAATAGAACTCATTATTACTTGATTGAACTATTGGATAGTGAATATTTGTACCACCTACATCTAACCATCCTCTATAGTCTTTATTTATATATGACAAATCTACTGAATTATTATTATTTTGTTGTGATTCTTTAATTTTGTAAAGTTTATAATATGCTTTATCAGCTTTACTATACTGCATAAATTTACTTATTATTTTATAAGAACTAAATAACAATATAATTAAAAGTATTAAGTTTACTAACCATCGTATCTTTTTCATTTTTAAATTATCCTTATACATTAAGTTTATATATTTTGAAATCTATATCTTTTTTATATTATATACGGCTTTATTTCCAACAATATCATATATAGTTAAGTATAAAGGCAAATTACTTATTTTTACAACAACAATACCTTTATCTTTATCTATTGATTGGATGTTTAAAGCTTTTTCATTAGAATCTTTTAAATAAATCTTATTAAAATTTATTCCACTACTAGAATCCTTTAAGCTAAAAATAATTTTATCACTATCATATGTGTAGTTTATAATATTTGGGGATTCTGTATCTATACAATTAATTTTAAATTCCTTAATTAAAGTAGAGTGTTGTTTAAAGTTTACAAATACCTTATAATACCCATTTTTAGTGATTTTAAATCTATAAGTATACTGATCTACATAGCTACCCAAGATTTTTTCAGAATTACCAAGTTTAATATACAAATCATTTACTAGAGACTTATCCTTTACTTGAATATCTACTAAAACTGGAGTATTTGTAATTTTAGATGTATCACTTATTGATATATTTATAGTATCTAATAAATTAGATTTAGAAGATACATTATCTACATTTAAAAAATCATATTTGTTGATTTTATAAATACCTAGAACAGAAGTAGATACCACTATTGAGGTAGTTAGTGAAACTGCCATAGTTTTCGACATACCTTGTTTATGGTTAATTTTGAATTTAAAACTTTTACCTATATTAAAATGAGACTTATATAATACATTTCCCAAAATATTTTTGAGGAATTTAAATTCAGTAAGTTTTCATTAGATGTCTTTTTAAAGAATGAAAATAGCATAAATCCATAAATTTTTCTATTATCTTTTCTTTCTTCAGAATATAATTTATATAAATTTTTCTTTGCATTACTTAGTCTACTTTTTACAGTACCTTCAGAAATGTTTAAAACATATGAAATCTCAGAAATTTTTAAATCATCGAAGTATTTTAAAATCAAGATTGTTGAATGTATAGATGAAAGCTTATTAATTAAATTCATCAATTCGCAATTACTTTCTTTTAGAATATATGATTCAATAGGGTCAACACCCTTTGAATTATCACTTAGCGTAGGCAAAACACACTTCGAATAAACCTCTCCAGTTTTTTTTACCTTAGAAAGCTCTTTAATGCAATAGTTGTATGTAATTTTATTTATCCATGCTATAAATAGTTTAGGAGATTCTAACTTATCAAGTGACTTTAGAACAATCAAAAATACTTCTTGTACGGCATCTTCTGCCATAGACTTATCTTTTAAAATACTTAAAGATAGGAAATAAACCTTTTGATAAGTTAAAGAATATAAATCTGAAAAAGCTTGAGAGTCTCCATTTTTACATTTAGATACAAGTTTACTTATTTTTAAATACTTTAAGCTACTCAATTATCAAATGTCCTCCTAATATTAATTTAAAATCTAATTAATATTAAACATAATACCATAATTGTAGACATGAAAGTAAAATTTTAGATAAAATATTTAATGAGTACAAATTTAGATATTAAAAGAGATCTGACTTGGATTTTATAAGATATATCAAGATTTTAACAAAAAATAATAAAAGGTTATGAAAAGTTTAAAAAGTTCACAACCTATGTCAGTCTTAATATTTAAAAATTTTTTTAAAACAATGCTTGAGCAAAGCTGTATTTAAGTATACCGTAAATATTAAAAATAATAACAATATAAACTTTAAAAATTTCATTTTATAATAGTCTCCTTATGATGATATAATTTACTTTATGATTGCTATTTAAAATAGTTTTCAAATTAAATAAAAGAGTTAATCATTAACTCTTTTATTTAACTTCCATTACTTAAAGGTGTTTGACCTATGCTTTGTTTTAACATTAATATTTTCTTTTCATGCTTTAACTTCTGCGTTTCTTGAAATTTCAATTGATATTGGAGTCTAAGTAAATCTCTTTTTTCAATAACTTCTTTTAGGTTTTTAATTTCTTCTTCAGCACAACTATGCAAATATTTTTCTTTTAATGACGTTAAGTCATTTTCTTCAAAATCATTATATATTTTGTGTCTAATATTAGTTATATCGACAACTTGTTTTTTATTTTTTAAAACAGTTTTTACAGCTTTAATATTTAAAAATGGAGTACCACTTTTGTTTTTTAAAACCTGATATGTTCCTTCCACAAATAAAACTTGTTGATTTAACTTGCTATTTGTTAAATGTGTAGTATGCCTTTTGCTAAAATTTATTACTGCAATAGATGGATAAGAACCATCTATTGATCGCATTTTTTCAATTAATCGACTTTCTCCATTTTCTAAAAATGTTAAGTTTTCTAAATCGCTACATTCTAAAGCTAGGGTTATGTATGCATCGATAATTTTCATATTTTTAAATCCTCCTATAAAACTAACTAAATAAAATTGAATAATAACTAAAAATTAAAAAGTTTCAATAGTTAAAGTAAGCAAAAAGGAATAAACCCTAATCGCTTTTATATTTACCAACACGTATACAGGTTAATTGAGTTAAATAGTATTAAAGTAAGAACTAGATAGTATTATCTTTAATCGTTTATAGCTACACCTGTAAAAGTAAAGATTTTTTTAACATATTGATTAAAGAGAAATCTTTTTTGAAAGAATCTCTCTTAGTTATAGCGTTGTTGTCTTTACATTTATCATGTATTTTATCTATAGGTGTAGCTATATATTTATACGGAAGAACCACTTTACCACTAAACTCACTTTTTTCAGAATTCATAATTTTTTTTATAGAAAAGTGATATTCTAAATTTTCATATATATCGTTCCATAGAATAGTATTTGAATGTATATTATATATTCCATTACTAGAAATATCATTATCCAGTATATGTATAAATGATCCATCTATGCTTCTTATAATATTGTTAACTTCAATAGGTGATGAATCGAAATTAAATTCATAATTATTTAAAACAATTTCTTGGTTTTGTAGGTCTAAAAGACCGATGTTATTTAGACCATTTAAAGTGTTTAAGTTTCTTACTCTATTATTATTTAAACTAAGACAAACTAAATTGGTCAATTTTGATAGAGGACTTAAATTTTCTATTTGGTTTGAACTCAAATCTAAATAGTTTAAGTTAGTTAATTTCTTTAAAGGTTCTAAGTTGGTTATATAATTTTCACTTAAAGTCAAATAAGTTAAGTTAGTTAAGTTTTGTAAATAAGTTATGTTATTGATTTTATTTTCATCTATATTTAGAGTAACGAGCTCTTTTAGGTTGCATATAGGGCTTAAATCACTAATCTCATTTTTTGATAACCCAAGATAACTCAAGTTTTTACAATACTGAAGGCCTTCAAGATTGTTTATTCCCACTCCAGTTAAATTTAATGCTAGCAGACTCTCTAATTGAACTCTAGTTATAGGGGCATCATCAGGGGAGTTAAATTTTGTGTTAAGAGCTTTCTTTAAGTTGAAATCGGGTATATTAATAACTTCATGTCTATTTATTAGTATATTTTCTTTTTCTTAATATCAGTAGTTAAGTTTACAATTGCTTGTTCCATGTATATTCTCCTTTTATCATTAAAAATCTTATATAGTGATAAATTTATTTTTTATGTTAATATTTTTATATTATAAAATGCATCGATTTCATGCATTTATAATATAAGAGGTAAATAAAAACAAAAGGTTCAAGTTTTTTTTAAAGTTTTTA
>NZ_JAIXHU010000005.1:0-157875 GCF_025671395.1 Paraclostridium sp. AKS73
AGATAATAATAGATACTTACGGTGGATACTCAAGACATGGAGGAGGAGCTTTCTCAGGAAAAGATCCTACAAAGGTTGATAGATCAGCAGCATATGCTGCAAGATACGTTGCTAAAAATATAGTAGCAGCAGGACTTGCAGACAAATGTGAAATAGAATTAGCTTATGCTATAGGTGTTGCTAGACCATTATCTGTATTGATAGATACATTTGGAACTGGAAAAGTAAGTGAAGAATTACTTGTTGACTTAGTTAATAAGAACTTTGATTTAAGACCAGGAGCAATAATAAGAGACTTAGACTTAAGAAAGCCTATGTATAAAAATGTTGCAGCTTATGGACACTTTGGTAGAACTGACTTAGATTTACCATGGGAAAGAACTGATAAAGCTGAAACTTTAAAATCACAAGCAAATATATAGATAGTATAGATTGGGAATATATATAACGTTTCGTCATGTTATATATATTCCCTTAGCTATTTCTTAAATCAAGTTACATTTAGGGGACATAAATAAAAATAAGGCATTGCACTATGTGCAATGCCTTATTTTGTTAAAGTATTCCAGTTTTTAGCCGTATATAAGTAGATGGTATCAAATTAGCTATATTTTAGAAGTTATTATACTTCTTTTTAAGAAAAGCTATCATAATCAACAGAGGACAGGGAGGAAAATATATGAAATTAAAAAACTTAAAAATAGGACAAAAGTTAGGGTTAGCATTTGTTATTTTATTAGTTTTTACAGCATTATCAAATTTATTTTAATAAGTAACTTAAAAAAATCTACGGATAGAAGCGATCAATTATTTGATGGTCCTTTTCAAGTAACCAATGAATCTATGAGTATTAGACGGGATTTAGCATCGATAGATCAAATTACTATGAACTCTATTGCAGGAAATAAATCAGAGGAACTTGAAGCTTTGGTACAAAAAGATTTTGAAAATATTGATAAAAGTATGGATGTACTTAGAAAAAAAACTTTAGGTGATAAAAAATTAGTTGAGGATCTTGGAACATCTTTAGAAACATTAAAAAGAGAAAATGGAAATCTATATTCACTTATACATCAAGGTAAAGCAAAAGAAGCAGAACACATTGCAGTAACATCTGGAAGTGTATATTATAATGCTTATGATACATGTATAAATACGGCAAAGGCTATATACGAAAATGAAAAAGCTCGTAGTGTAGAATTCAATAAAGAGATAAAAGAAAGATCATCAAAAGCTATTAAATCTTCTGTAGTAATAAGTGTAGTTGTTATCTTATCAGGTCTTGGTATATGCATATTTATAACAAAGAAATTACAAAATCCAATCAAAGAATTAGAATCTGCTGCAAATAAAATGGCAGATGGAGATTTTGATATAGATATTGAGTATGAATCAAAAGATGAATTAGGTTCATTATCAGATAGCATGCGTCAAATGAGTAGTAAGACAAAAGAGATTATAATGGATACTACACACGTATTAGAAGAAGTTGCATCTGGAAACTTTGATGTTGAAACTAGTACTGAATACGTGGGAGTGTTCAAAGTAATAGAAAGTTCTATTTTAAAAATAACTAAAGATCTAAGTGAAATAATGTTACAAATAAACTTAGCATCAGAAGAAGTTGAAGGGGCATCAAATCAAGTATCAAGTGGATCACAACTTTTAGCACAAGGTGCTACAGAACAAGCAAGTGCAGTGGAAGAATTATCTGCAACTATAGCAGAAATATCAGATAAAATTAAAGAAAATGCTGATAATGCAAAAAAAGCAAATTCATTAATGTTAAATTCAAGTAAGCAAGTTAAAGAAGGAAATGACCAAATGACTCATATGATAAAAGCCATGGAAGAAATATCATTTACTTCTAATGAGATAGCTAGAATAATAAAAACAATAGATGACATAGCATTCCAAACTAATATATTAGCATTAAATGCAGCAGTAGAAGCGGCTCGTGCAGGAGAAGCTGGTAAAGGATTTGCTGTTGTTGCAGATGAAGTTAGAAATCTAGCGTCTAAATCAGCTGAGGCTGCAAAAAATACAGCTACACTTATTGAAAATTCAATAGAAGCCGTTGATAAAGGTAATGAAATAGTGGAAAATACAGCTGATTCATTCAAGAGAATAATAAATACAACAAATAGAACAACTGCAGTAGTTAATGATATAGCAAAAACATCTGAAGATGAAGCTAACGCGATAAATCAAGTTACACTAGGAGTAGATCAAATATCTGAAGTAGTTCAAACAAATTCAGCAACTTCAGAGGAAAGTGCAGCTGCTAGTGAAGAATTAAGTGGACAAGCACAAATGTTAAAATCACTTATAGAAAGATTTAAGTTAAAAAGTGTAAATAGTTCAAGTAAAAATATAAACTTTGAAGAAGAACTAGATAATTATTTTGAAGCTAAAAATGTTTAAATGTAGTTAACTTAATGTGATGTTATATCTAGTACCTTCCTGCACTAAAGCCTAAAAGCTGGCTTTAACGGTTAGTCAGGTTCTAGATATAACATACTTGTAGGAAAAGTTACACTAAATTTTATTGAAGGTGTCGTGGGGTTGCGACACCTTTTATTTTTGTGTTTTGAAATTACACTTGCAATACGAGGTATTTTGATTTACTATATTTATGTAACTACATCGTATAGTGAGGTATTTAATGAACGGAGGTGATTTTATGGAATTAAATAAAGAAGTTTTAAAAGGGCATATAGATACATTAATTTTAGCTATTTTAGATGAAAAAGATTCTTATGGATATGAAATAGCTAAAATTGTTAGGGATAAAACTACATTTGAATTAAAAGATGGAACAATGTATGTTTCTCTTAAAAGATTAGAAACAAAAGGATTGATAAAATCTTACTGGGGAAATGAACAAGGGGCAGGAAGTAGAAGAAAGTATTACAACATAACTGATGAAGGTAGAACCGCTTTAGATATAAAAATACAAGAGTGGGATTTTGTCCAAAACATAATGAATCAATTTTTAAAGGGGAGAAAATAAGTTATGAAAATTATTGATGAATATTTAAAGTCATTATATAAAAATGATAAAAGTAAGGAAGTAAAAGAGTTAAAAGAAGAATTAAGGGAGCATTTAATAACATCAACTAATGAATTTATTGATAATGGATACTCAGAAGAAGATGCGCAAAGGGAAGCTATAAATCAATTTGATGGTGGAACTGAAATGCTAAAAGATTTACATAAATCGCTTAAGGAAAGTAAAAAGGATAATGAAAAATTAAATAAAAGAATGATAAATATATTCAAAAATACAGCTATACTAGCTTTAATAGTATGTTTGTCGATGATGGTGTTTGGAGGTCGTATAAATGATAATATTAATTATATACGAGATATTATAGACCTTAAGTTAGATATTATAGTAAGTGAAAAAGACCTATATAATCCAAAAACCTATGAAAAAGAATTTAATGATTTACTTAATACTAAAGAGTTTAATGATGTAAGATATTTAGAAATATATACAGCTGGAAATGAAAAGGTTCTATATAAACATACAGATAAAAATATAAAAAAGAAGAGCTTATTAATATAGGTGGAAATACAATGGGGCTTACCTCAAAAGGAGAAAGAGGCGGATTTAATGTAGGAATAGACTATACTCTATTATCAACAATTCATATTATTTTTGGATGCTCATTTTATATAGGAATAGCTTCAGCTATTATTTATATAGCTTTACTTATAAAATTTAAGTATGCATTTAGAAAAAAATTAATTTATAGAAAAGTTTAATCTATAAAACTAATTGGAGGTGTCGAAGGATTACGACACCTTTTTTGTTGAATTGTTAGAATATTAAGTTAAAAGGTAATTAAGAAAATATGGTGAATAATTAATAATATTGGTAAAAAATGACAAATAAGGGGTGCATTATGAATAAAAAAATATTTGGAGGATTATTAATAACAAGTATGTTATTAATATCGGGGTGTACATCTACTAAAACTACAGATGTAAATATATTAGCGACTACAGATTTACATGGAGTACTTCCAAATGAATTAAGTGAATATGTAGCAAATGAAAAAAGAAAGATAAAAATATAACATTAGTGGATGCTGGTGATTTTTGTGATAGTGAATTCGGGGTATCTGGGGATATGGAAAAATTCTTTGAACAGACAGGGAAGGATAGGTTAGAGAATAATATACAATATAGGGACATGCCTTTAGCAAAAGAAATGAAGGATATCGGATATGACACTGTAACTCTTGGAAATCATGAGTTTTTAGGAAGTAAAAAAGAATTAGATAATATGATAACTAGCTTTGAAAAACAAGGTGTAAGTGTCTTGTCAGCAAATACATATAAATCAAATGGAGAAAGTTATACAAAGCCTTATGTAATAAAAGAAGTAGAAACTCCAGAGGGAACTGTAAAATTAGGAATACTGGGACTTACTATAAAGGAAGTTGGAGAAAGTAAATACTGGGATGGGGAAAAGTTAGTAGAAAATAAATCTTTGGAACTTAAAGATCAAGCTGGTTTTAAGGGAGAACTGTATATGACAGACTTAGTGGAAGATGCTAAAAAATGGGTCAAAGTCATGAAAGAAAAGGATAAAGCTGATGTTATAGTAGCTGTTGCTCACACTGGGGAGAAACCTAAAAAACCAAGACACCCAGGGAATAGAATCCAAGATTTAGCTACCCAAGTTGATGGTATAGATGCAATTGTAGCAGGGCACAACCATGTTCAAATTAAACAAAATGATTATAAAAATAAATCAGGAGAGAAAGTTATAGTAACAGAACCTGGAAAACATGGAGAGTGTATCTCAAAATAAATTTAAAGCTAGAAAAAGATGGAGACAAATGGGAAGTTATTGATAAATCAAGTGATATAGTTCAATTTGAAAAAAGTAAAAAAGCTTTAAATGAGATGTGTAACAACATAGGTATATTTGGATCTGTATTATTTGATAAAAAAGATAATTTAGGAGAAGAAATAAGTTTTGGTAAAACTATGAAGTTTAAGTGGAATAAACTATATGTGTTTAGTCCAAAAACACCAAGAGAAAAAATTTATAATACAGTTGGATATAAATTTTTAAATATTGCTGAAAGTAATGAACCACAGTTAGTATTTATGAATGGAAATGAAGTTGTCTTATACATGAGTGGAGAGGAAAGGTGTGCACCATATAGCTTTGATTTTAAAAAATCAGATTTTAATGATGGAGTTTTAACTATTAGATCTGATAAAAATGACTGTTTTAGAATGGAAGAAGGAGAAGAAAATACATATACTAATAGTCCTACGATTAAGTTTGTTTATACATCTAAGTAGAATTAAGATTAAGAGAGGGTTTTGAGATTTTATGAATAAAAAATTATTATATATAACTATAGGAATAGTTGCAATTTTTATAGGTGGATGCACATCTACAAAAACGACAAATATAAGTGTATTAGCTACCACTGACTTACATGGAATTTTACCATATGAGTTAAGTGATTATGTTAAAAATGAAAAAAAGAAAGACAAGAATGTTACTTTAGTTGATGCAGGAGATTTCTTTGACTTAGGGTTTGGAGCATCTGATGATATGAATAGATATTTTGATAAACGTAGAGAAAATAGAAATATTGAAAAATACATAGAAGCACCTATAACAAAGGAAATGAAAGATATAGGGTATGATGCAGTAGTTCTTGGAAACCATGAATTTGTATCTAATAATAAGTTTTACCTAGACAATTTAATATCTGATTTTGAAAAACAAAAAATAGATGTATTATCAGCAAATGCATATAAAAATAACGGAGATAATTATACAAAACCATATGTTATAAAAGAAATAAATACTCCACAAGGTACTGTGAAATTAGGAATTTTAGGGCTTACAATAAAAGAAGTTGGAGAAGGGGATGTAGAATTAAAAGATTTACCAAATTACAAACAAGAACTATATATGACAGACTTGGTGGAAGATGCTAAAAAATGGGTTAAAGTCATGAAAGAAAAAGACAAAGCTGATATTATCGTGGCTGTTGCTCACACTGGAGAAAAGCCTAAAAAACCAAGACACCCAGGAAATAGAATACAAGATTTAGCTACTCAAGTTGATGATATAGATGCAATTGTGGCAGGGCATAACCATGTTCAAATTAAACAGCATGATTATAAAAATAAAGCTGGTGAAAAAGTTATAGTAACAGAACCTGGTAAGCATGGTGAATGCATATCTAAGATAAATTTCAATATAGAAAAACTAAAGATGGATGGGATGTTGTTGATAAGTCCAGTGAAATAGTCCAGTTTGAAAAAAGTAAGAAAGAATTAGAAGATATGTGTAATAATCCAGGAAATTTACATATTAAAATTATGGATTTAAGTGAAGATGTAAAAGAAACGAGCATATCAAGTTTAAAACCTTTTGAATGGGACAAGGCATATGCATTTAAGATAGGAACTCCAAAAGAAGAAATATATAAAACTATTGGATATAAGTTCTTAAATATTGGGGAATCAGAAGTTGGAGAGTTTAATCAAGTTGCTTTTATGAAAGAAAACAAAGTAGTATGTTTCTTATATGGGAACAAAGAAATGACTGGATTTGGCATAAACTTTAATGATAATGATTTTAAAGGAAATGTTTTAGAAATTATCCCTGGGAAGAATGACAAGTTTTCAATTGATAGAAGTGAAAAAGAACCTTTATATGGACTTCCTATAGTTAACTTAAATTATGTAGGACAATAAGATGCTTATAAAAAAGATATCACATATTACTTAGTGTGATATCTTTTTCTGCGTTTAAGAAAATTACTTTGATAAAAAAAGTTGATAGAATATGATATTCAGTAGGTATTGCAATTTAAAAGTAACTAGAATATAATAAATATATAGATATTTAACTAATTAGCTAAATATATAAAGGAAGGAATACATTTATGGGAAAAGTGTTTAAAGCTTTAAGTGATGAAACTAGAAGAGAAATTTTAAAACTTTTGAATAAACAGGATTTAAGTGCAGGGGAGATATCTAACCGCTTGACATGTCAAAACCATCTATATCCAAACATTTGGATATTCTAAGAGATGCAGAACTTATAAGTTCTGAAAAGAAGGGACAGTTTGTAATTTATTCTATAAATACTTCTGTAATTCAAGAAGTTTTAGGGAATTTTTTAGATATATTTCAAAAATAATAAAGGGGGAATGTATATATGAAAAAGATTGATATTACAGGGATAGTGCTTTCTATAGCATCGTTATTAATTATAATTTGGGGAACAATAGCACCAGAAAATAATTTGAGTTTTACTGTTGTTGTAGCACTTGCTATTATTTCAATGATAATTTTAGACATCAAAGCATCAAAGGTATCAAATCTATCAGAAGGAAATCCTAAAATTAAGACTATGAGATTTTTGAATAGACTTAGTATGTTAGTTTTTGTAGGGTTTTACTTATTGACTATTATGCCATCAACTAAGGATTTATTAAACTTAAAAAATAATGATATGGTGATAGTTACTTTGGTATCTATTCTAATTATGGTATTTGGGAATTCTGCACCTAAAATACCATTTAATAGATATTTAGGATTAAGACTTCCTTGGACTATAAGAGATGAAGATACTTGGAAATTAGCTCATAAAATTTTAGGATATATTTCTTTTCCAATAGCAATTATTATGTTTATATCAGCATTTTTCTTTAAAATAGAAACATCTTCAACTATATGCATATTGTTGTGGATAATAATCCCAGGGGCGTATTCATTTATATTTTATTATAAAAAAATGAAGGGCTTAAAAGTATAAAAAATACCTATCAAATTTGATAGGTATTTTTATATTTTTGATTTAAATAAATTGTGGATATAGGTTAATATATTAAGATGAGTACAAAAATTTGCATAAAAAATGTGCGTATATTTTGTCTTTTGTGCAAAAATAAAAAGTTATATAATGAACTTAAGAAAGGAAGAACATATGAAACTTAATAAAAGACTAGAAGATATATTAGATATACTTATGAATCATGAATATGTAAAGATTGAAAAAATAGTTAAGTTATTAAATATTTCTAGAAGAACAGTTTATTACGATATTTCAAAAATTAATGATCATATAAAAAAATATAATTTGGAAATATCGAATGTAAGAAACTTAGGTTATCATATAAGCTCAGAAGATAAAGATAAGATAAGAAAGGTGCTTAAGTACTCTAAAGATGACTACATATTATCTTCAGAAGAAAGATGCATAAGTATAATAATCGATTTATTTTTATCTTTAGAAAAATTAACAATAGAAAGATATTGTAACAAGCTTTTAGTAAGCAGAAACACTGTTTTAAACGATATCAAAAATGTTAGAGAATATATAAGTAAATATAAATTAGAATTAGAAGCTAAAAATGGATATAAGTTAGTTGGAAGCAATAATTCTAAAAGATATCTATTTATAAATTTATACAATGAATACAATTATTTTTTCGATGAATACGGGTATATGCAAGTGTTTGAAGATATGAAGTCTTTGATGAAAGAAGAAGATTTAAATATTTTAAAAAATACTAACGCAAATTATATACTTATGTATTTAGCAATTTTTTATAAAAACTATTATGTAAAAAATAAAGATACTATAACCTTTAAAAATGAAGATAAGAATTTCTTAGAGAGTTTGGACTCTCACAAAGAGGTTAAAAGATTATTAAATATAATTAGAAAAGTCCTAAACAATGATATTGATGAAGATGAAGTATATTATATACAAACGTTTTTTTACAAAAGATGAAGATATAAGAAACTATTTTTATCAAAATGAACTTAATAGTAAATATATTCTTCCTGTTAATATGATGGTAAAAGAGTTTGAAAAGATTTCTTGTATATCAATAGAAGATTATGATGTGTTATCTAAAAATATATTAAACCATCTTATACCTTCTATATTTAAAATAAGGTATGGAATTTACTACTTAAACTTAATAAAAAGTGAAGTAAAGCAAAAGTATAAATCAATATATCAATTTACAAAACAAGTTGTAAAAACTATTGAGAAAAACTTAGATATATATTTAATGATGATGAGATAGCATATATAGCTATGTACTTTGGAGGATATAGTTCAAAAATGGGAGTTGAAATTAAAATTCCTAAAATTGTTATAGTATGTAATTCAGGCATGGCAACTTCACAGCTTCTTAAAAATCAGATAGAGCAGTTATTTGATTTGATAGAAATTCAAGATATATTGTCTCTGGAGAATTTTGAAAATTATGAAAAGTACTATGATTTTGCTATAACTACTGTTGACTTAAACCAAAAACAAGCTATAAAGGTAAATCCTATACTTACAGATTTAGATAAGCAAAATTTACTTTCTCAAATATCAAATACGCAATCTGTATTTAATTTTGAACAAGAGTTTATAAATAAAATTATAAATGGAGTAGAAAAATACGCGACTATTTCAAATAAGGAAAAGTTAAGAGAAGAAATTAAAAACATTGTAATTTCTTCTAGAGAAAAAGGAAAAAGCTATAAAGCAACATTAAGAGAACTTCTAAATGAGGATACTATTTATTTAAACCAAGAAGCAGCAAATTGGGAAGACGCAATAAGAGTTAGTGCGAATCCACTAAAGGATTTAGGATATGTTAAAGATTCTTATATACAGGCTATGATAGAAAATGTAAGAAAATTAGGGCCATATATAGTTATAGCTCCAAAGGTTGCGATGCCACATGCAAGACCAGAAGATGGAGTAAATAAAGTTAGCATGACTCTTACAACATTTAAAGAAGAAATTTATTTTTCTGGGAAAGAGCAACATAAAGTTAAGATTCTTATAAGCTTAGCTCCAAAAGATAATCAAACACATATAAAAGCACTTGCCTGTCTGACTAAAATGCTTAGTAAAAAAGAAAATATAGATAAAATTTTAAATAGTAAAGATAAAGATGAAGTTTTAGAAGTTATAAATAAATACTCAAGATAAGCAAGGGGGGGTAAGAGATGATAGTTAAAGTTTTAGACAATGTAAATGACTATAAAGAAGCTATCAAAATTACTTGTGATATTTTACAAAAAAGGGATTCAATAAATGATTCTTATTATGAAGCAATATTAAACAAAATTGATGAATTTGGATCATATTTTTGCATAGCACCTAAAATTGCAATGCCGCATGCAAGACCAGAAGATGGAGCATTAAAAACAGATTTATGCTTGTTGAAGTTAAATAAACCAGTAGATTTTTTAGGCAAAGAAGTTAGTTTATTTTTCACTTTAAGTGCAATTGATAGTAGCTCACATCTAGAAATTATGCAAAAGGTTGCCAAGGTATGTATGGATCAAAATAAATTAAATACAATATTAAATTTAAATAATGAAAAAGAGATAATGGAGGTAATGTAGTATGAATAGAATAATGGCAGTTTGTGGATCAGGATTAGGATCAAGTTTTATGGTAGAGATGAATGTTAATGAAGTATTAAGTGAACTAGGATTAAGTGGATATGAAGTTTCTCATAGTTCTTTAGCAGATGCAACAGCTGATCAGGCAGATATATTTATAACAGCAAGAGACTTAGAAGATAGTGCATCTCACTTACCGAACTTAATAGTTTTAGATGCATTATTTGACAAAGATGAATTAAAAGCTAAATTACAAGAAAAATTAGGTTGCTAGAACCTAAATAAAGAGGGGGCATCATAGATGAGTGGTTTTTTAAAAGTAACTATCGACTTTTTATCTGAGCCATCAGTGCTTGTAGGATTTATAGTTTTAGTAGGGCTTTTATTACAAAAGAAGCCTATTGAAGATATAATAAAAGGAACTTTAAAGGCTATGGTTGGATTTGTTGTAATAGCAGCTTCAGCAGGTATAATAGCAGGTTCACTAGAACCATTTGGTAAAATGTTTGAGTATGGATTTAATGTAAGTGGAGTTATACCTAATAATGAGGCAGTAGTTGCACTTGCTATGGATAAATTCGGTACAGCTACAGCTCTTATAATGACATTTGGTATGATAGTAAATATTCTTATAGCTAGATTTACGAAATTTAAATATATATTTTTAACAGGACATCATACATTATTTATGGCTTGTATGATAGCTGTTATATTAATATCAGGTAGAATGAGTGGAACTCACTTAATATTTACGGGTTCACTTGCACTAGGACTTTTAATGGTAATTTCTCCTGCTATATGCCAACCTTTCATGAAAAGATAACTAAAAATGACTCAGTAGCACTTGGTCACTTTTCATCAGTTGGATATGCGATATCTGCATCAATAGGAAAGGCTGTTGGAAAAAATTCAAAATCAACAGAGGAAATGAAAGTTCCTAAGTCTTTAAGTTTCTTAAGAGATTCAGCAGTTTCTATATCAATAACTATGTTAATTCTATATATAGTAGTTGCACTTGTTGCAGGACCTAAGTTTATTGAATCAGAGTTATCAGGTGGTAAAAACTTTATAGTATTTTCAATGATACAAGCATTAACTTTCGCAGCAGGATTTATATTAATCCAAAATGGAGTTAGATTAGTTTTAAATGAGATAGTTCCTGCATTTAAAGGAATAGCTAGCAAACTAGTGCCTAATTCAAAACCAGCACTTGATTGTCCTATAGTTTTCCCTTATGCACCAAATGCAGTATTAATAGGATTTTTAAGTTCATTCATCGGAGGTATAGTTTCGATGTTAGCTCTTGCAGCAGCAGGACTTGTAATAATAATACCAGGGGTTGTGCCTCACTTCTTCACAGGAGCTACAGCAGGAGTATTTGGAAACTCAACAGGTGGTAGAAAAGGAGCTGTAATTGGAGCTTTTGTAAATGGAGTAATAATATCACTATTACCAGTAGCATTACTTCCTGTACTTGGTAGTTTAGGTGTTGCAAACTCTACTTTCTCAGATGGAGATTTTGGAGTAGCTGGAATATTCTTAGGTAAGGTACAAGCTTTAGTTGGAGGATATGGACTTACAGCAGTGCTTTTAGGAATACTTGTAATACTAGTTATTTTAACAATTAGCTCTAATAAAGATAAATCATCAAAAATAGAAAATTAATTAAAAAAGCCTATTAAAATTTATTTTAATAGGCTTTTAAATATATATTTATTGAAAAAGCGTATTAGATTATATACTATTTAAAATATATATTAAGTTAGGGGGATGTTGTGGAATGAACAATGAAAATAAATATAGCATAGATAATATATCAAAAAACTTAATTGAGAATTATGATGCAGAAGAAATTACACTAGAGGATTTTTTTAATATGGATGAAAACAATGAAGACTATAGTTTTGAAGATATTTCAAAAATTTACAAAATAGATAATGTGGGTGTTATTGAAAAACTATTAAGTGAAGAAGAAAAAGCACAAATAGAATTGACTATAGAACATCTAAATAATATAGATAATGATGATTCTTCCTATTTAGATAAAATAAGTACTGGACAGTTAATTATCATAGTTCTTGAGAGTAAAGATAAAGTTAATTTATCAGGATTTATAATGGAGGGAAATGGTCAAGCTTTATTTGACTATTTAACAGATTTAATTGGAAATGATGTAAAAAAAGAATTTAACAAATTAGATGAAATTATTGAGGAATTAAAAGAATTTAAGCCATATGGAAAATACTTCAAATAGAGAGAGAAAACGAGTATAGTTAAGTCATTAATTGTATTAGTGATAAGTGCGTTATAGTTATTGAAGAAACACTTAAAGACTGAACTTCAAGTCTTTGTGTGAATGAAATAACTATAACGTACTTATCTAAAGTAAAATTTAATCTATGTACAACCCCATAGCTATAGTATTGTAATAAACACCATTTACACGTATATCTTTCTTCAATAGTCCTTCTTTTTCAAACCCGAACTTTTCGTAAAGTTTTACGCCTCTAATATTATCTTCTCTAACTAAAAGGTTGATTTTCTTTGTTATTTTATTAGATTTGGCCCAGTCGATAAGATAAGCCATAATCTCACTTCCAAGACCTATACCCCAATATTTTTTTCGAATACTTATTCCTAAGGTTCCATTGTGCTTCATTCTTTCCTTTTGAACAGAAGTAATAGAAGCTATTCCAACGATTTCATCTTCTATAATAATTAGTACATTTTTAGAATTATCCATACTATTTATTCTTTCGATATAATCTTGCTCTGCCTCTACGCTCATTGAAAATTCATTTTTACCAAAGGTTATAAAATCACTTTCACCACCTATTATATTTAGGTAGTCTATCATTGCTTGAGCATCTTCTTTTATTGGTGATCTTAAAATTGCAGTTTTACCATTTTTTAATTTAATTTCTTTCATATAAAACCTCCTTTTAATTCAAAGATTAATAAACCTTATTTAAATAAATATGATTCTTTGTAAAACTTATGAATCCTTTTTTACGATTAAAGAAATTATATAATAGTTTTGTAACATTAGTGTAAAAATTGGATGATAATATATAATATATTTATAAACTTTAAATACGAATGGACGTGAAAAGATGAATATATTAGTTGCGGATGATGAATTAAGTATGCTAAAAATTATAGAAGCTTATTTAAGAAAAGAAGGATTTAATGTTTTTACTGCTAGCAATGGAGAAGAAGCTTTAGAAGTATTTTATAAAAATAAAATTGATTTAGCTATACTGGATTGGATGATGCCTAAAATAGATGGAATAGAAGTTTGCAAGGAGATAAAAGAAAGCAGTAATATCAAGGTGATGATGTTAACAGCAAAGAGTCAGAGTGATGATGAGGTAGATGCTCTCAATTTTGGAGCTGATGACTATGTTAGAAAGCCATTTGATCCTAGAATTTTAATAATAAGGGCCAAAAAACTTATGGGGTATAGTGATATAGTTACAATTAAAAACTTAAAAATAGATTTTAAATTTACAAAAGCATTTAAAGATAATGTGGATATAGGTCTTACAAAAACAGAGTTTGAGTTATTAAAGTGCTTTATAAACAACAAAGGTGTAATACTTTCAAGAGAAAAATTACTTGATTTGGTTTGGGGTATGGATTACTTTGGTGATTTTAGAACAGTAGATACTCATATAAGAAGGTTAAGAACAAAAATAGGGGAGAATTTTATAGTTACACATAGAGGATTAGGATATAGCTTGGAGGAACATAATGACTAAACTTAATAAAAAACTAGCTATTAGTATATCTTTAGTTGTAGTAATTGTATCTATAATATCACTAACTATAAATAATATTTTTATTCATAAGTATTATTTACATGAAAAGAAGAAAATTATAAATACTGTTGGAGATGAAATCGAAAAATTAAGCTCAGGTACTATTATTAAAGACATAGACAATATAGAGGATAAATATGGAATAAATATAATCTATACTCATTTAGATGCGGAAAATGGAATAAACGAAGGTGATATAACTGAAGGATTGATAAAAGAGTTTGAAAAGAAAGATATAAAACTTAAGAAATTTTGGATTTCTCATTACTTAATTGATGATATGAAGGAAAAGAGTGTCAATAAAATATATAATCAGGGAAATCTAAAATACAGTTTATTAGTAAAGTTTATATTGAAAGATAATTATATATTTGCAATATCAATGCCTATAGAACATTCTCAAGAAACTATTTCTATAATAAATAAATTTAATTTAATACTTAATAGTTTGTCAGTATTAATAGTAATATTATTGACATTTATTTTATCTAAAAAGATAATTGATCCACTTGAAAAATAAAACTATTATCTAAAGATATAGCAAAGTTAAACTTCAGAACAGAAAAAATAAAAACAAATGATGAAATAGAAGAATTAGCGGATAGTGTTAATCAAATGAGCGTAAGTTTACAAAAAGCACAAAATGAATTAAATAAAAGAAATGAAAATTTAAAAATATTCATAGGTGGAGCATCGCATGAGCTAAAAACACCTATAGCACTTATAAAAGCTTATGCTATGGGAATTCAAGATGGAATAGATGATGGAACTTATTTAGATACAATAATAGAAGAAAGTGAAAAGATGAATGATATAATAAACAACTTAATTTATCTTTCAAAATATGAAAAAAGAGAAGTCAAAATAAATTCATTTGACTTGAAAGAAATATTATTGTTAATTATAGATGAATATAAATTGATTATAAATGAAAATAATGTAGAGGTTAATTTAAATATAGATGAAAATGAATTCATGATTGAGGGGGATATAGAAGGAATAAAAATTGTTCTAAGAAATTTAATAAGTAATTCTATAAAATATACTCTTGATGATAAGATATACATATCTTTAATAAGAAAAGAAAAGGTATATATATATGTATCTAATAAGGCTAATGGAATAATAGAATCTGAATTAGATAATATATGGAAACCATTTTACGTATTAGAAAAATCCAGAAATAGACAATTATCTGGAACAGGATTAGGGCTTGGTTTAGTAAAGGAAATTTTAGATGCACAAAAATTAACATACGGAACAAAATTAAAAAATGATTATATAGAATTTTTATAGAGTTCTAAATAAAAAAATATTAAGGAGGCTAAATTTACATAGCCTCCTTTTTTATGCTTAATCAAACTTTTTTGTTTTGTAACATTCATGAAACAAACTTTTTTTATAATAATCACATAACAAATACATAAGGAGTGTGACATTATGAAAAACAAAGGTTTTTGGCTGTGATAGTTGTCTTAATAGGATTAATTTATATAATGATAAGTTTTTATTCTTTAAAAGATATAAATAAAGAAGATATAGATGTTTCAAAATTTATAAATGTAGCAGATGAAATTAGCGATAATAAGGCTCAAATTAACTGGAAGTATGTGACGGCTATAATTGGAGTTATGGAGAAGAATGATTTAAACAATGTTAAAGAAGAAGAAATGAAAAAGTATCTAAATTATTTTTAAATGATAATAATGAAGCAAAAGTTTTAAATAGTGTTGATGAGGTTACAAGTAAACTTAAATTTAATAAGATTGAAAAAAGTTTAACACATAGCTATATAAATCAACTTAGTGATTTTGGAGTAATGCCACAAAGGTTGAGTAAAAATAGTGATTATACAAAATTTATAAATTCCATAAAAGATGATGCAATACAAAACTATGAAAGATACAAAGTTTTACCATCTATAACTATAGCACAAGCAATATTAGAATCAGGATGGGGGCAGTCAAGATTAGCTAAGGATTATAATAACTTATTTGGAATAAAAGCAGACGTAAATTGGAAAGGGGAGTATGTAACTTTAGAAACTAGAGAATTCAAAAGCAACACTGTAAATGGAAAGTTTAGAAAATATAAAGATGCAGGTCAATCAATTGATGACCATGCAAAGTTTTTATATGAAAATAAAAGATACCAAAACAACGGGGTATTTAGTGCTAAGACATATATATATCAGGCAAAAGCTTTGCAAAATGCAGGTTATAGCACAGATACAAATGAAAAAGGCCAAAAGGTTTATGCAAACAGATTAATCGAAATAATAAAGCAATATAATTTACAGCTTATAGATAATGAAGTTCAGAGTAAATAAAACTGTAACATACGTGTAACAAAAATAAACTAAAATGACTTTGAGGTGATAAAGATGAATAAAAAAATATCGTTATTGTTAAGCTTTGTACTTATAGGAACAAGCTTAGCGGGGTGTAGTAACGGGCTTACTAAAAGTGATGAAGATATATCAGCTAAGGTAGAAAAAGTTAATAACTTAGATTTTAAATATGACGTTAATCCTAAAAACTTTCAAGTATCTGTAGATGTTGATGGTAAAAAGGAAATTATATCAGAACCTATGAAAGAGAGATCTGTTACTAATTTAAAAAAGAAAGATAATGAAATTTCGTGGACATACCCAGATGAACATATTAATGTAGACATAAAAAAGAAAGATAACTACTTAGATGTAGATATAAAATCAACATCTAAAGAAGCTAACACTTTTACTTGGCCAAGTGTTAGTGGTGAAAGTTATGTAATTCCTATAAATGAAGGAAAGTTTATACCAAGCAATGATAAGTACTGGAAAGAGTATTTAAATGAGCAAATATTTAATACTATAGAAAGTTTTTCTATGCAATTTTTCTCAGTAAATAAAAGTAACTTTGCAGCCACTTATATAATGAAAAATAAATATAATGATGAAATAAAATTTGATACAAAGAGTAATATAAAGTTTGATTTTACTCATGAATATCCAAGTATAAACAAAAATAAAGATTATGGATTTAGGGTGTATATAACAGATAAAAATGTAAATGATGTAGTTAAAAATTACAAGAATTTTGTAATTGAAAACGGAGAATTTAAAACATTAGCACAAAAAGCAAAGGAAAATAAAAACATAGAAAAGTTATATGGAGCACCACAGATTTACTTCTGGGATAAATCTATAATTACTGTTGATGATATTAAGTGGAATTTATTAAGAGAAAACATGGATGAAGAATTTATAAACTGGATGAAAGAGCTTCTAAATACAAAAGTAGAAGATGGAAAAGAAGTATCAAATGTTTTAGATGCTGTAAAAAATCAAGACTATGTAGATAAGTACCAAAAACAAACTATAGTAAGAGGATTTAATTCAGTTATGATGTTAAAAGAATTTTATAATCCTAATGTATTTAAAGATTTAAATAAAGAAACTCAAGATGTTGTAAAAAAAGGTATAAATAATTTAAATAGAAATGAATTGATTTCATTAAATAAAGAATTATTAAAATCAAAGCTTAAAGATTCAACAACTCCAACAACTTATTGGGCAAGAAACAATACAATAGATGTATTAGATGATATGAAAAAATCAGGATTAGATAATGCTTGGATAGGATTTGATGATTTAGAGGCAGGATATGTTTCTCCAGAGTTTGTAAAAAAAGCTAATGACTATGGATATTTAGTTGGACCTTATGATTCATACCATTCAATTCATAAGCCAGGTGAGGAAAAATGGAGTACAGCTAAGTTTGATGATAAATCACTATATGATAATGCAACAGTAGAAGATAAAGATGGAAAAAATTAGAAGGGTTCCAAGGAACAGGTAGAAAACTAAATCCTACATTGGCTATGCCTAGTGTAAAATCAAGAGTAAATAAGATACTTAATGAGGGATATAAATTTAACTCATGGTTTATAGATTGTGATGCAACTGGAGAAATCTATGATGATTATTCTAAAAATCACATTACAACACAAGAACAAGATTTAAATGCAAGATTAAAAAGAATGAGTTATATAAGAGATGATAAAAATATGGTTGTAGGGTCAGAAGGCGGAAATGATTTTGCGAGTACGACTATAGCATTTGCACATGGACTTGAGACACCTGCTTTTTCATGGGTAGATCCAGACATGAATAAAAATAAAGATAGTGAGTACTATGTAGGTAAATATTATTCACCTACAGGTGGAGTTCCAGAAGTATTTGCAAAACAAGTTCCTGTTAAAGATTTATATAAAAAAATATTTATAGATCCAGCATATTCACTTCCTCTATTTAGACTAGTTTATAATGATTCAGTTGTAACTTCTGATCATTGGCTATGGGGTACTTTCAAAATACAAGGTGAAGTTGAAAATAGAATGATGAAAGAAGTTTTATATAATACAGCGCCTATGTATCATATAGATAAGAGTGAATGGGAAAAACATAAAAAAGAGATTTTAAGCCATGATAAAGTTTGGTCAGAGTTTGATAAAAAAGCTATAAATAAACCTATGACTGACTTCGAGTTTTTAAGTAGTGATAGATTAGTACAAACTACTTGCTATGGAGATGATTTGAGAGTTGTAGCAAATTTCTCTAATAAAGACTTTAAATACAAAAACGACACTGTAAAGGCAAATTCTCTCATTATATATGATAATGGAGGAAAAACTGCTTATAGTCCCAAATAAATTTTAAAATAGTTAAAGTGGAGTATCTAAATAAGATACTCTATTTTAATGTGCTATAATTGTATAGTATAACTATTAACTGATTATATTAAAAAAAGTGGGGTAAAAATAAATTACAAAATAAATACTTTTAAGTATACCAAAATGTTAAATAATAAATTATACTATATTAATGACAAAATAAATAGTAATGACTAATCGGAGATATACTAGGAGGTAAATATAGTGAAGCTACAGAAAATGGGCATGAGAACCATAAAAACAGGAATAGCTGTAATGCTATGTATCTTATTGGGGCAATTTCTTGTTCAAAAATTTTTTACTGCGCAATAGCATGTGTAATTTCTGTTCAAGATACAGTTAAAGGATCTATGAAAGCAGGTCTAAACAGAGTAAAAGGAACAATTGTAGGAGGTATAATAGGATTTTTATTTGCACTTATACAGCCAGGAGAACCTATTTTATGTGGAATAGGTATAATGCTAACTATATATGCGTGTAATTTATTAAAAGTGAACTCTGTAGTAGTATCATGTGTAACATTTTTAGCAATACACTTAGGTGTTGGAACATACAATCCAGCATACTACTCTATACATAGGGTTATAGATACATCAGTGGGTGTAGTTATAGGAGTAGTTACAAACTACTTAATAGCACGACCTAATTATTTAGACAAGACTATAAATGAATTTAAAAATATAGAAAAATCAGCTATACAACTTATAGAGTCAAAAATTGTAAATGAAGAAAGTTTAGATATAAATATATTCAAAAAGAACATACAACAATTAGATAAAATATATTCAAAATTAACTGATGAGTTAGATTATGGTGGTAAATACGAAGCAGATATAGAAAACTTAGAAAAATCTATAAGCATATGTAGGGAAATTTATTTCCATATGCAGTCTATAGAGTTATTGGAAAATAAGTTGTATTTAAATAAAGAAAACTTTAATGCAATAAAAGAACTGTACAACACAGAGGAAATTTGTTTTGATGTTGAAGAAAACAAGAGTCCTGTATTTAATTACCATTTAAGTAAGATAATAGAAGAAATAAAAACTCTAAAAGAGTTTAATGAATCTATCGAATAAATGTCCTGGGTTAAAATATCGAGGATATTTTTTACGCTTAAGAAATTTATACTTAACAAATATTTGTGGATAACTTATACAACATAGTTATACAAATATTTTGGCGAAAGTAAAAAATGACATTTTGAGCAACGGACAGAGTTGTTGGCGACATGAGCGAAGCGAATTTTTTACGCTTAAGAAATTTAGTTAATCATTAATAATTAAAGCATACATAAATAAATAAGGATGTGAACTTGTGAAACTTAATAAAAAAATTATTTTAATTTTATTAATAGTAATCATTTTACCTATATCAGCATTGTACTTATTAATAAAAGATAGGAATGAAAAGCAAAAAGTGTCTATTGAGAAAACAAAAAGTGAAAAAATTGAAAATCAGAAGATTATTAATATAGCTTTATTTGGATTAGATAGAAGAAGTAAAGAAGAAAAAGCTAGAGCCGATTCTATAATGATTGCAAACATAGATTTAGAAAATAAAACAGTTAACTTGGTATCTATACTAAGAGATACATTGGTAGAGATAGATGGTCATGGAAAAGAAAAACTAAATCATTCATATGCATATGGAGGGCCTAAACTAGCACTTGACACTTTAAACTCAAATTTTGATTTGAATTTAAAGAACTATGTAAGTGTAGATTTTTTAGCTTAGCTAAAGTAATTGATTTAGTAGGTGGAGTAGATATAGAACTTAAAGATTATGAAGCAAATCAAATAAATAAAAATTTAGATGAAATTAATAATATAGAAAAATTACCTCATGGAACTGATTATATTGAGGGAATGGGAGCTAAAAATTTAAATGGAAGACAAGCCGTTGCATATTGTAGGATAAGAAAAGAAGGAAATGGAGATTATGAAAGAACTCAAAGACAAAGAACAGTTTTAAAGTCTATAATAAATAAATATGAAAGCTTAGAGTCTGATAAAAAGTTTGAAGTGAATATGGAAATGATGTCTCAAGTTAGTACAAATATACCAGTAAATGATATAAAATATATACAAGAAAAAATACAAAACGAAAAAATTATAAAATAAATCAATACATGATTCCTGTTGAAGGAAGTTTTGAAACAAAAACAATTAATGGAATGTGGGTTATTGATGCTAACATGGAAGAGAATATAAAACAATTACATAAATATATAAAATAAAAAGACGGGTGTCAGTGGTAGCACCCGTCTTTTTTAAAGGAGAAATAAGTATAGTATGTTTAGTGATATAATTAAAAATTGCATTTGAAATTATATTAAAAGTATAAACAAAAAAATGAATTATATACAAAAAAATATTCAATTTTATAAATAAAACTGAAAAATAAGAAATTTTATTAAACAATATTTTTATTAAAATAAGAAATCTAACTTACTTTTTATACGTAAAAATACTTTTATATATAAAATTAAATTTTAAATTTACGAAAAATAAAACTAATTCGACAAAAAAACTCGAAATAAGAAGAAAAATTTCAAATATTAAAATATTCTAAATTGTAGAAAAAATAAAATATATGTAGTATAATGAATTTCGGGAAAACGAATTCATATGTATAAAATTTTTTAGGAGGAATTATAATGGAATTAAATGTAACGAGTAAAAAAGAAAAACAGTCGAGGCTCCAGTCGTGTATGGGTGTTATCGAAAGAGTTGGGAATAAGTTACCAAGTCCAGCGCTATTATTTGTTTATATATCTGTAGCTGTACTTATACTATCAGCAATACTAGGAACTTTTAATGTAGTTGCTGAAACGGAACTTGGTAAATTCCCTATAAATAATCTATTAGGACAAAAGCCTATAGAAGTTTTAAAAGTAACAGCAGCTGGGACTGCAGTTTCAGAGACTTACTCAAATGGATTATCATATATTATAGGTTCAGTTATCCAAAACTTTATGGGGATGACAGCTCTAGGAGCAATACTTATTATAATGCTATCAATAGGAGTAATGGAACAAAGTGGATATTTATCAATAGGAATACAAAGTATAGTTAAGGCTACACCAGCTAAGCTTGTAACACCTGTTGTAATATTTTTAGGGGTTATGTCAAATGTAGCATCTGATGCAGGATATGTTGTTTTAATACCGCTTGCTGCATTGGTATATTATACAATAGGAAGAAATCCTATGGTCGGATTAGCAGCAGGATTTGCAGGGGTTTCAGGAGGATTTAGTGCAAACTTACTTATAGGTTCATTTGATGCATTATTAATACCATTCACTCAAGCAGCAGCAGAAACAGGGGATGCTTTAGTTGGGACAAGTTTTGCACCAATGTTAAAGTCTACTTCTAATATGTTCTTCTTGATGGCATCAACATTTATAATAGTTGCAATAGGTACTTTTATAATAGATAAAATAGTTGAGCCAGGAATGGAAAAATATGATAAGAGTGAAGCTGATGTTGTTGAAAAATCAGGAGATTTAACTGATCAAGAAAAGAAAGCATTTAAAGCAGCTAATTTTAGTTTATTAGGAGTAATAGCATTTATAGTATTAACAGTTTTACCATTTGATAAAAATAATGTAATACCTATAGTTGGAGACTTATCGACTTCAGTTTCTTTAACATCAATAAGCCCTGAAGGAACTATGGCACTAAAGGGAGTAAATAGCTTCTTAGATTCTATATTCTTTAGTGGAGATATGATAATGATGTTAATGTTTATCGTATTTTTAGTACCTGGTTTAGTTTATGGATTCAAGTCAGGGACATTTAAAACAAAAGATGATGTTATAGGTGCAATGGTTACATCTATGAAGAGTATGGCTTCTATAATAGTTATATTATTCTTTGTTGCACAATTCTTAAACTTCTTTAATGATTCACATTTAGGTATATTAATAGCTTCATTAGGTGCAAAATTAGTAGCTCAAATACCAACAGACAATACTTTTATGGCTATGATGTTAATGATTGCATTCATATGGTTTACTGCAATAATTAACTTATTTATAGCAGGGGGCACATCTAAGTATGGATTACTAGCTCCAATATTTATACCAATACTTATGAGCGCTGGATTCTCACCTGCTGGAGTACAGTTAATGTATAGAATAGGGGATTCATCTACGAATATAATATCTCCACTTATGAGTTATATGGGAGTTATAGTTATATTTGGACAAAAGTACAAGAAAAACTTTGGGATAGGAAACTTAATGGGAATGATGCTACCTATATCAATAGGATTTTTATTAGCATGGACAGTATTTGCAGTAGCATGGGCATTATTAGGAGCTCCTATAGGACCGGGAGAATTCTTCTTTATAAATCAATACTAAAAGGATAGATATGGCTCAGTATTATAGCTAATATTCCTTCACTAAAGCCTGTAGAGCTCGGCTTTAACGTTTCGTCATATTAGCTATAATACATCCGCCTAATATCGTTAAATGAAAAAATAAAGTATCGCAAATGCGATGCTTTATTTTTTTGCTCTAATTTAGATTAAATTTAATAAAATGGGAATTATACAAATATAAGGAAGTAATATAGAAAGGAGTAACTAGGTTAGCTAGTTAGATATAAACTTATGAAAGAATCATATTGGATATTAAGTTCTAAAGGTGAATGTTATGAGAAGCTAAAAGAAGATTTAGAAGTAGATACTATTATAGTTGGTGGAGGAATAGTAGGTGTGACAACTGCTTATTTACTATCAAAAAAGGGAATAGAAACTGCAATTGTGGATGCTCATAAAATAGGATATGGAAGTTCCGGAAGAAATACAGGTAAAGTAACTTCGCAGCATGGTATTGTATATTCAAAAATAAGAAATAAATATGGATTAGATAGTGCTAAACTATATCATGAAGGAAATGAAAGTGCGATAGACTTAATAGAGGAAATTGTAAAGAGTAACAATATTGATTGTAACTTTGAAAGATTATCTTCCTTTATATACTCAGATAATGAAAACTACATAGAAGAGCTTGAGGAAGAATATCAAACTTGTAAAAAGTTAGGAATTGAGTGTAAGTATCATAAGAGTTTGGATATACCATTTGATGTAAAAGGAGCGATAGAATTTTTTAACCAAGCTCAATTCAATCCTAAAAAATACTTAGATGCATTAACTAAGGAATGTTTAAAGTTAGGGGTTAAAGTTTATGAAGAAACTCCTATAGTAGATCATGAAGAAGAAAATATATATAATTTAAAGACTAAAGATGGAAAAACAATAAAAGCATTAAACGTTATATTAGCTTCTCATGTTCCTTGGTATGATGGATTAAATCTTTATTTTGCTAAAGAAAAAGGTGAAAGATCCTATTTATTAGCTGGAGAGTATGAAAGAGATATACCAAAAGGAATGTATTTAAGTGTTGAAGACAGTGGATTTACATTTAAACCTTATTGTGGAGATGGTCAGAATCTAATTATTTTAGGTGGAGGAGATCATAAAGTTGGACAATGTCAAAATGAAGGTGAAATATACGAAGAGTTAATACATGAATTAGGTGAAAAATTTAAAGTTAAGCAATTTAAATGTAAGTGGTCAGCACAAGATTATATAAGCTTTGATAATATACCATATATAGGGTATGTAAATAAAAAAGAAGATAACTTTTACGTTGCAACAGGATTTTGCAAGTGGGGAATGACAAATGGTACATTAGCATCTATGATAATTAGAGATTTAATATGTTATAGAGAGTCAAAGTTTGAATATATATTTAATCCATCTAGAAAAGGTAGCGTACTTACAACTGAATTTATAACTCAAAACATTAATGTAGGGTGGGAATATGTAAGAGGCAAACTAAAAGTAGGGGATAACAATTTAATATTAGAAAAAGGTGAAGGGAAAGTTGTTAATATAGATGGTAAAAGATGTGGTGCATATAAAGATTATGATGGAAAGTTATATATAGTAGATATTACTTGTACACATTTAGGATGCGAGCTAACTTTTAACTCAGCAGAAAAAACATGGGATTGTCCTTGTCATGCATCTAGGTTTGATTATAGAGGAAATGTAATAGAGGGACCTGCTTTAAGAAATTTAAACAGATATGATGAACAAAAAAATGATATAGACCCTAAAATACTGTAAATAAAAAGCCTATCATAAAAATCTTTTAATATAGATTTAGTGGTAGGTTTTTGTATTTAATGAAAGAATTAATTTAAAACAAACTAAATATATATGTTAAAGAAATAAATTTAGAGGTAGGAAACTTAGGTAAATAGAATCATAGTATAAATGTAGCAACAAATTAAAAGATAGTTTGATTTAAATAATTTTATAAGGTGGGGGATAAGCATGAAACCTTTAATAGGTATATTGGCAAACTTAGCTACTATAGATAGTGGAGCATTTACTGGAATAGAGAGAGTTCACTTGCCAAATTCGTATATACATGCTGTTGAAAAAGCTGGTGGCGTTCCAATTGTAATTCCTGTAAATGGAGATAAAGAAAATATAAAAATACAAATTGAAGCTATGAATGGAATTATAATTTCAGGTGGAGATGATATAAATCCTACATTATACAAAGAAGAACCAGTTAGAGAATTAGGTTATATTTACCAAGATATAGATGAATTTGACATAGAAGCTATAAATGTAGCATTAGAAAAAGATAAGCCTATATTTGGAATTTGTAGAGGTTTACAAATACTAAATGTAGCACTAGGTGGAAGTTTATATCAAGATTTAAAATATATAAGAAATAGTCATATAAAACATAATCAACAAACAAAGCCATATTTAGGAACTCACTATATAGACATAAAAGAAGAATCTATATTAAAAGAGATTATTAATGAAAAAGTTTTAGTAAATAGTTATCATCACCAAAGTGTAAAAACATTGGGAAACAACTTAAAAGTAATAGCGTACTCAAATGATGGTGTAATAGAAGCTGTTCAAAAAATAGATGAAAAGTTTGTTCTTGGAGTTCAATGGCACCCAGAGCTAATGGTAGATCATAGTGAGCACATGTTAAATATATTTAAAAGATTCATAGAAGAATGTAAAGAAAGTTAATGTTGAAATAAAAAGGAAAAACCGATAGAAACAAATCATTATCTATCGGTTTTTCCTTTTGTGATGTATTCAAATTAAGTGAATTATATCATAATTGCTAAGCGTTTGCAATATAAATTAAGATACTAATTAGTTCACTAAAGAAATATTAATATCATAGTATAAATTATAGATGTTAGCAACATGGATATTAGTGCTTAAATTTTCTAAATTATTGCGATTAATGCTATGTTTATCTACAATATATTGATATTTCAAATAATATATACTAGAATTACGTATATATTATTTAGATGATGAAATTTTTAAGTAGAAAGAGGCGCATGGATATGAAAAAAGTAAACGTTGCTATAGTTGGGGCAACAGGTATGGTAGGAAGAACTTTCTTAAAGGTGTTAGAAGAAAGAAACTTCCCAATAGAAAATTTATACCTATTTTCTTCAGCTAGATCAGCAGGATCTAAAGTAGAATTTGCAGGAAAAGAATATACAGTAGAAGAACTAAATGAAAATTCATTTGATAGAGATATACAAATAGCACTTTTTTCAGCAGGAGGAAGTATAAGCGAAGAGTATGCACCAATAGCAGCATCAAAAGGTGCAATAGTTGTAGATAACTCAAGTGCATGGAGAATGGATGAAAATGTTCCTTTAGTTGTACCGGAGGTTAATCCAGAAGCTGTTAAAGAACATAAAGGAATAATTGCAAATCCAAATTGTTCTACTATTCAAGCAATGGTTCCATTAAAACCTCTTCATGATAAATATAAAATAAAAAGAATAGTATATTCAACATACCAGGCTGTTTCAGGATCTGGAGTAAAGGGTACTAAGGATTTAGAAGATGGAATAAATGGTATTCCTAATCAATTTTATCCACATCCTATAGCTTACAACTGCTTACCTCATATAGATGTATTTATGGAAAATGGATATACAAAAGAAGAAATGAAAATGATAAATGAAACTATGAAAATTTTAAATGACTATAACTTAAAAATTACTGCAACCACAGTAAGAGTTCCAGTAGTAAATGGTCACAGTGAGTCAGTTAACGTTGAGTTTGAAAATGATTTTGAAATAGATGAATTAAAGAGTGTATTAGCTAATTTTGAAGGATTAGAATTAGTTGATGATATAGCTAACAATGTATACCCAACAGCATTTGAATTAAGCGGAAGAGATGAAGTATTTGTAGGAAGAATAAGAAGAGATTTCAGTGTAGACAGTGGAATAAATATGTGGGTAGTAGCTGACAATATAAGAAAAGGTGCTGCAACTAATGCTGTTCAAATAGCTGAACTTCTTTTAAAATATGATTTAGTATAAAATTGGGAGGTATAAATTATGTTATTTAAGGGATCTGGAGTTGCGTTAGTTACTCCTTTTAATGAAACTGGTGTAGATTTCGATAAACTTGGAGAATTAATAGAATATCATATAGAAAATAAAACGGATGCATTAATAGTTTGTGGGACTACTGGAGAATCTACAACTATGTCAGATGAAGAGCAATTTGCAGTTATAGATTTTACTGTTAAAAGAGTAAATAAAAGAATACCAGTTATAGCTGGAACAGGGTCTAATAATACTATGCATTCAGTTCACTTAAGTCAAGAAGCTGAAAAATTAGGTGTAGATGGATTATTAGTAATAACTCCTTATTACAATAAAACAAATCAAAAAGGATTAAAACTTCACTTTGAAACAATAGCAGCTAGCACTAAGCTACCAATAATATTATATAACGTTCCAGGAAGAACTGGAGTTAATATAAAGCCTAGTGTTATAGCAGAACTTGCTAAAATTGAAAATATAGTAGCTGTTAAAGAAGCTAGTGGGGATTTAGCTCAAGTAGCAGAAATAGCTAGATTAGTTCCAGAGGGATTTGCAATCTATTCAGGAAATGATGATTCTATATTGCCTCTTTTATCTCTTGGTGGAGTAGGAGTTATATCAGTTGTTGCTAATATATGTCCTAAAGAAACTCATGACTTAGTAGAAAAATTCTTAAATGGGGATGTTAAAGGTTCAAGAGAATTACAATTGGGTATGAAATCATTAATAGATAAACTATTTATTGAAGTAAATCCAATACCTGTAAAAACTGCTATGAATTTATTAGGTTTTAAGGTTGGAGATTTAAGACTTCCTTTAGCTCCAATGGAAGAAAGCAATTTAAAAGCATTAAGAGACGAACTTGTAAACTATGGGTTTGAGTTATAGGAGGAACGACATGATAAAGGTTATAGTAAATGGCGCTCTTGGTAAGATGGGAAAAGTACTTACTAGATGTGTAAATGAAGATAAAGATTTAGAACTAGTTTGTGGATGCTCAATGCCAACAGGAGAGACAACTGATTACAAACTATACACTAAAATGAGTGATATACAAGAAAGTGCTGATGTTATAATAGATTTTTCACATTTCTCTGCGCTTGATGATGTTTTAGGGTATGCACTTAAAACAAAAACACCTTTAGTAATTGCTACAACAGGATTTACTAAAGATCAATTAGAAAAAATAAAAGAAGCTTCAAAGATAATACCAATATTCCATTCTTCTAATATGTCTTTAGGAGTAAATGTAATGTTAAAGCTTGTAAAAGAAGCTGCAAAAGCATTACAAGGATTTGATATAGAAATAATAGAAAAGCATCATAATAAGAAAGTAGATGCTCCAAGTGGAACTGCTATAATGGTAGCCAATGCTATGAAAGAAGTTCTACCTGATTCTATATACAACTATGGAAGACATGGTAGAGATGCAAAAAGAAATGAAAATGAAATTGGTATACATGCTATAAGAGGTGGAACAATAGTTGGAGAACACGAAGCTATATTTGCAGGATTAGATGAAGAGGTTATGATATCTCATAGAGCTCAATCTAAAGATATATTTGCAAATGGAGCAATAACAGCAGCTAAATATTTAGCAAATAAAGAAGCTGGATATTATAATATGGATGACATGTTAAAGTAATTAGGAGGGTACAGATGATAAACTTAAATGACGCATATGAAATAGCAAGGTATATAAAAACAGTAGAAAAAAAGACACCAGTGAAGGTTTATGTTAATGGAGAGTTAGATGCTAAGTCAACTGAAGACTACAAAGTATTCGGAAGCAATGGATCATACACTATAATAGGAAATTATGATTCTATAAAATCAGTTTTAGATGCTCAAAAGGATAAATTAGTTGACATACACATGGAATATGACAGAAGAAACTCTGCTATACCAATGTATAACTACTTACATGAACATGCAAGAATAGAGCCAGGAGCTCATATAAGAGACATGGTTACTATAGGTAAAAATGCAGTAGTAATGATGGGTGCAGTTATAAACATAGGAGCTGTAGTTGGAGAAGGTTCTATGGTAGATATGAATGCAGTAATAGGAGCTAGAGGTACACTTGGTAAAAATGTACACCTTGGAGCTGGAGCAGTAGTAGCAGGTGTTTTAGAACCACCTTCAGCAGATCCTGTTATAATAGAAGATGATGCAATGATCGGTGCAAATGCAGTTATACTTGAAGGAGTAAGAATAGGCGAAGGTGCAGTAGTAGCTGCTGGATCTGTAGTTACACAAAATGTTCCTGCTGGATCAGTAGTAGCTGGTTCTCCTGCAAAAGTAATAAAAATGAAAGATGACAAAACTGCTGATAAAACAAAATTAATGGATGATTTAAGAAATTTAGATTAATAAAAAGATAAAAAAAGCTGATATTAAAGTCAGTCTTTTTATGTATAAAAAGGATGGCATAGTTAGAAGTTTAGATATCTCAAAAATTTAGAAAAAATAGTTTAATTAGTTTTTATAGGTTAATATATTTTATATTTAAATGTTAAAAATAGCATATAACTATGATATTAATAAATGTTTAAAAATTATACGGAAAGGATGGTTTAGTCTATGAGTGCAGAGTTTAATCAAGAGGGATTATCGACTAAAGAAGTCATAGATAGAATTGAACGTGGGGAAAGAAATTCTC
Organism: Paraclostridium sp. AKS73; assembly: GCF_025671395.1. NCBI lineage: Bacteria > Bacillati > Bacillota > Clostridia > Peptostreptococcales > Peptostreptococcaceae > Paraclostridium > Paraclostridium sp. AKS73. Next base: position 30,033 of record NZ_JAIXHU010000005.1, read on the forward strand.
CTATAAAGCCATTAACTAGAAGCTATAATAAAATATTCAAAGATAATATATGCACATTATTTAATCTTATAAATATTATAATTGCTACTTTAATCATATATACTGGAAGCTATAAAAATCTATTATTTTTAGGGGTTTTAATCTCGAATGTATCTATTGGGATATTTCAAGAAGTAAGGGCTAAAAAAAGTATAGACAAGTTATCTTTATTAAATCAATCAAAAATAACAGTTATAAGGGATAATCAAAAGAGTAAAATCAATCAACATGATTTAGTAAAAGATGATTTAATGATAATAAATAGAGGTTCTCAAATTTGTGCAGATGGAGTAATTGTTAAGACTGACGGTATAGAGGTAGATGAATCTCAATTAACTGGAGAATCTGATCCAATATTAAAAATAGTAGATTCTAAAGTTATGTCAGGAAGCTACGTTATAAGTGGGATGGCATATGTAAAAGTTGTAAATGTTGGAGAAGAAAGTTATGCATCTAAAATTGCAATGGAAGCAAAGAAAGAAAAAGATATAAATAGTCAATTAATAAAAACTCTTAAACAAATTATAAAAGGACTTGCTTTTTTCATAGTTCCAATTGGAATCGCACTATTTTTATCAAAGTCAAATTCGGGTATAAATACAAATGATGTTATATTAGGAGTTTCAGCAGCTATGATTGGAATGATACCAGAAGGTCTAATACTAATAACTTCTATTGCACTAGCAGTTGAGGTTGTAAATTTAAGTAAGAAAAAAGTTCTTGTAAAAACTATGGGATCTATTGAAAACTTAGCTCGTGTAGATTTATTATGTTTAGATAAAACAGGAACTATAACTGATGGAAATATAAAGTTAGTAGATATAATCACATGTGAAGATTTTGAAATGAATAAGCTTAAAGAAGGAATTTCGACTTTAGTAGAAAACTTAGAAGAAAATGCAACAAGTAAAGCTTTAAAGGTAGAACTTCCAAGTCCGAAATCTTGGAAACCTATTAATAGGGTACAATTTTCATCAGCTAGAAAGTGGAGTGGCGTTACTTTTGAAAAAGAAGGTAGTTATATAATGGGAGCTCCTGAATTTGTTTTTGAAAAATATCATCAAATATCCAACGAATAATAGATGAATCTACTAATAAAGGCGAGCGAGTTTTAGTTTTTGCATATTCAAATGACTCTATAGTTGATAATGAACTTCCAAAAGATAGAAAACTGATAGGTATTTCTATTATGGAAGATACAATAAGATCAGAGGCTGCAAATACATTGAATTATTTTAAAAAACAAGGAGTAGCTATCAAAATTATATCAGGAGATAATCCAAAAACTGTTTCACAAATTGCAAAACGAGCTGGTGTTGATAATTCTGATAAATACATAGATATGAGTAGTATTTCAGATAATGATGACTTAAAAAATTATACAAGTAAATATGAAATTTTTGGGAGAGTTAGCCCGGAACAGAAAAAGGAACTTGTAAAAATATTTAAAGATGAAGGACATACTGTTGGAATGACTGGTGATGGAGTGAATGATATTTTAGCTCTTAAAGAGTCTGATTGTAGTATAGTAATGGCAGAAGGTAGTGATGCAGCAAAGGGAGTTTCTGATTTTGTACTTTTAGATTCTAATTTTGATTCTATGATAGGTGTTGTCATGGGAGGACGAAGAGTAGTAAATAATATACAGCAAGTAGCATCTCAGTATTTAATGAAAACTGTATATTCAATTATACTAGCTATAATTTTTATATTTATGAAGGGATCTTACCCATTTCATCCTATACAGTTGATGCCAATAACTTCACTTGGAGTTGGAATTCCATCGTTTTTTTTGGCATTTAGACCAAACTATTCACAAATAAAAGAAAATCTATTATTAAATATTTCAATACCAGCATTAACATCTGGAATTTGCGCAGTTTTTTATATAATGATAATTTCAGTCGTTGGTAATATGTTAAACTTTAATGAATCGGGTATATCAACTTTATGTGTATTATTAACAGGATCAGTTTGTTTTACATCTTTATGGCAGATATCTAAGCCGATTGATAAAAAAGTAGGATTTATGATAATTACATTAGTTACTATATTTGTTTTAACTATTATACTTCTTAGGAACATATTCTCATTTGTAAATATTATTAATTTAAAAATGATGATATTATATATACCGTTAATTTTATCAGTTATACCTGTATATAAGGTCATTAAAAAAATAATAACTTACATTGTAATGAAATATGTTAAATACAAAAACAAAATTAAGCAAAACAAAAAAAGCTGACACTCGTGTGTCAGCCTTTTTTATTGGCAAGATTCACCTCTATTTCAAGGCAGCTATCTTTATATATATACACTATAATTAGTTTTCTAAACATTTTTTTAGAAATTTATAGAAAAAATTATTTAGAATCTTTATATTTATCAACATTTTCAGATGTAGTACCATTTTTAATATCTTGAGCTTCTACAAATTTTTGATTTTGAGGGAAGAATACACAGAAAGACATAAGTTGGTCAAAATAGTTAACACATCTATTTAACTTAACCTCTAAAGTATAATCATTTACTGGTTTTACACCAACATTATTTGCATTTTCCATTTGAAATTTTAACCATGAATAATAAAGTTTGAATTTAGGAATAATATTAACAAATACATAGTGAGGTGATAATTATGGAAATGAATACACAAGATTGTTTAAAAAAAGCATTATTAGATACTCAAGAAAAAGTAAGAGACTTTATGCAATATGCTGATAATGTTGATGACAAAGAATTAAGCAAATGTTTTAAAGACTTTGCTGAAGCTGAAGGATTACAAGCTCAAAAACTACAAGAGCATATTGAGAAAAGATTTAAATAATGTCAAAAGAAAGGCTTTTAATAGCCTTTCTTTTTTTATTGAATAATAAAGATAGGATAATAACTTAAAAAATAAAATGTTTTAATTAAAATATATATACTAATACTATACATATTGAATAAATAGATTAAATAAAAAAAATTTTGAAGAAAATAAAAAGTTAAAAATTAAAATTAAATTATATAAAATGTAAAGAAGTAATAAAAAATGTATCAAAAAAATTTAATGCAATAGTTAACTAATATATGTGAATAATACTAATTTAAAAAAATAATGAAAATTAATAAAATACATACGTTTAGATTTTGAAAAGATTATGAATAGAAAAAATTAATTGTCAAAAGATTGGGAAAAAAGAAGAGAAATATACGAAGAAAACGATTTACAATAGCGTATTGACAATAAATTATAACAATATATAATAGAAACCGTAATCATACAAATTTTGGGAGGTAAAAGATCAATGTCTGATCAAAATAGAAATTTAACGTGGCAAAATATTGCCTTAATGGGATTTGTTATGGTATGGGGATTTGGAAATGTTGTTAATAACTTTGCAAATCAAGGCCTTACTGTAGTATTCTCGTGGATATTCATGATAGCTTTATACTTTGTACCATATACATTAATGGTGGGGGAACTAGGGTCTGCATTCAAGGATTCTCAAGGTGGAGTTTCAGCTTGGATAAGTTCAACTACAACACCAATGCTTGCATTTATGGCAGGATGGACATATTGGGTTGTTCATGTACCTTATTTAGCACAAAAACCACAATCATTATTGATAGCTCTTTCTTGGGCAATTAGTCCATCAGGAGAACTTGCTACAACATTAAAGGAATTAAATCCTTTAATATTACAAGGAATGGTACTTGTTGTATTTTTAGTATTTTTATATATTTCAACAAAGGGAGTAAAGGTATTAAAGGTTATAGGTAATGTAGCAGGTATGTCAATGTTTGTTATGTCTTTATTATACATAGTATTAGGGTTAGCAGCTCCAGCTATAACTGGGCATGTTGCAACACCTAATATAACACCTAAGTCATTTGTACCTAAATTTGACTTTGCATACTTAACAACTTTATCGATGCTAGTATTTGCTGTTGGAGGATGTGAAAAGATAGCTCCATACGTAAACAACACTAAAAACCCATCTAAAAATTTCCCTAAAGGAATGTTAATTTTAGCTGGAATGGTTGCTGTATGTGCACTTTTAGGATCAATAGCTATGGGTATGATGTTCAATGCTAATGCTATACCAGAAGACTTAATGATGAATGGTCAATACTATGCATTCCAATTATTAGGAGAGCATTATGGATTAGGTAGTTTATTTGTTATAGTTTATGCATTAGCAAATACTGCAGCACAATTATCAGCGTTAGTATTCTCAATAGATGCTCCACTTAGAGTATTATTAGGAGAAGCTGATTCTAGATTTATACCTAAGAAATTATCTAAAACAAATAAGAATGGTGTTTTAGTTAATGGATATATAATGACAGCTATATTAGTATCTGTATTAATAGTAATTCCAGCATTAGGAATAGGTAACACTAATGAGTTATTTAACTGGTTATTAAAATTAAACTCAGTTGTAATGCCAATGAGATACTTATGGGTATTCTTAGCTTACATGGGTCTTAAGAAGATGAGTAGTAAATTTAAAACTGAATACAAGTTTATAAAGAGTGATAAATTAGGATTCTTAGTTGGAGCTTGGTGTTTTGGATTTACAGCATTTGCTTGTATAATGGGTATGTTCCCAACAGATGTTCCTGCATTTAGTAAAGAATGGATATTTAGAGTTTCTTTAAATGTTATAACACCTATAGTATTAATGGGAATAGGATTACTATTACCTGTTATAGCTAAGATAACTAATGAAAGTGAAAATGCATCTAACTAATAAACTTAGTTAATAAGATAGAGAGAAAAATGAGTGAAGGAAACTTCACTCATTTTTTACGGTTAAAGAAACTATGTTTCACTAATATTTGAGCATAAAATCTAGAGTATAGTTAATAAAATATGTTTTTTCTATTCCTAAAAATAATTTATGGCAATATTTGAGCATATGTAGTTTTTACAAATTTAAAATAAAAAATGAAAATAAATTATTCATAAATTAAAAAATTTATAATATTCAATCTAGCTTAAAATATATGAAAATGCATAATAAATAGTAAAAAGTATATAAAAAAATGATATTGACTTTATATGTCGAAGTATATATAAAGAGCAAATATTAGAATATAAAGAAAATTTAGGGATTTAGGAAATGAATTGTTAATATACACTTTTGGAAATTTATAGTATTGTAATCTGAAATTTAGAGTAGTAATATATAAAATGTTAAATACATTATACAAATTAAATGTATTAAATATTAAGAAATAAAATTTAGAAAGGCGGAGCACGTTTGGAAAAAAAAGTTTTAACTGTATGTCCATATTGTGGGGCAGGGTGTCAGCTTTATTTAGTTGTTAAAGACAATGAAATAGTGAGAGCAGAACCTGCAAATGGAAGAACTAATGAAGGAAACTTATGCCTAAAAGGATATTATGGATGGGATTTTCTAAATGACCCCAAAATTCTAACGTCAAGATTAAAAAAGCCTATGATAAGAAAGAATGGGAAGTTAGAAGAAGTCGAATGGAAAGAAGCTATAGATTATACAGCATCTAGACTAAATGAAATAAGAGAAAAATATGGCCCAGATGCAATAATGGGAACTGGTTCTGCAAGAGGACCTGGAAATGAAGCAAATTATGTAATGCAAAAATTTATGAGAGCAGCGATAGGTACTAATAATATAGACCATTGCGCTCGTGTTTGACATGCACCATCAGTAGCCGGTCTGGCTTACTCATTAGGAAATGGGGCTATGTCTAACTCTATACCAGAGATAGAGAACTCAGATTTATTATTTATATTTGGATATAATGGAGCAGATTCACACCCTATAGTTGCTAGAAGAATTGTTAGGGCAAAAGAAAAGGGTGCTAAATTAATTGTTACAGATCCAAGGGTAACAGAATCTGTAAGAATTTCAGATGTATGGTTACCTATAAAAGGTGGAACTAATATGATTTTAGTCAATGCATTTGCTAATGTATTGATAGAAGAAAATCTTTATAATAAAGAATATGTTGAAAAATACACTGAAGGATTCGAAGAATACAAAGAAATGGTTAAAAAGTATACTCCAGAGTATGCTGAAAAAATGACAAACGTACCAGCAGAAGATATAAGAAAAGCAATGAGAGAATATGCAAATGCTAAAAATGCTACAATCTTATATGGAATGGGTGTATGTCAGTTTGGGCAAGCTGTTGATGTTGTAAAAGGGCTTGCATCATTAGCTCTTTTAACTGGAAACTTCGGAAGAGAAAGTGTTGGAATAGGGCCTGTACGTGGACAAAATAATGTTCAGGGAACATGTGATATGGGAACTTTACCTAACTTATTCCCAGGGTATCAAAAGGTAACAGATGACAAAGTAAGAAAGAAATTTGAAAAAGCTTGGGGAGTTAAACTTTCTTCTAAACCAGGGGTTACGTTAACTGAAGTACCTCATTTAACATTAAAAGAGAATAAAGTAAAAGCTTATTATATATTTGGAGAAGATCCAGTACAAAGTGATCCGCACGCAAGTGAGGTAAGAGAAACTTTAGATGCTATGGAATTTGTAGTAGTTCAAGATATATTTATGAATAAAACTGCCTTACATGCAGACGTAGTACTTCCTGCAACTTCATGGGGTGAGCATGATGGAGTATACTCATCTGCGGATAGAGGATTCCAAATAATGAGAAAAGCAGTAGAACCTAAAGGTGATGTAAAACCGGACTGGCAAATTATGTGTGAAATATCTACAGCTATGGGATATCCTATGAGCTATAATAACACTAAAGAGATATGGGATGAAATGAGGTCATTATCACCATTATTCGCTGGTGCATCTTATGAAAAAATAGAAAAGCAAGGAAGTGTTTTATGGCCTTGTACAGATGAAGATCATAAAGGTACACCGTACTTATATGAAGGAAATAAATTTGAAACTGAAAGTGGAAAAGGAAAACTATTTGCATGTGAATGGAGACCTCCTAAAGAAATTCCTGATAAAGAGTATCCTCTTGTATTATGTACAGTTAGAGAGGTAGGACATTATTCAGTAAGAACAATGACAGGAAACTGCAGAGCGCTTAGAGCTTTAGAGGATGAGCCAGGATATATACAATTAAGTATAGAAGATGCTTCAAAGCTAGGAATTAAGGATAAAGAATTAGTTAGGGTAAGTTCAAGAAGAGGAAGTATATTAACTAGAGCCTTAGTAACAGATAGAGTTATACAAGGAGCTACATATATGACTTACAGCTGGTGGATTGGATCTTGTAATGAGTTGACTATAGATAACTTAGACCCAATATCTAAAACTCCAGAATATAAATACTGTGCAATAAAAGTAGAAAGTATAAAAGATCAAGATTCAGCAGAGCAGTATATAAAAGATGAATACGAAAAAATAAGAAAACAAATGTTAATTGAAAAATAGACAATATATCTAATTTTAAAGATCTATCTGATTGATTATAAAAATGATAGGTCTTTAATTGGGTTATAAAATAAAAAGTATATTGTTAAGTTAAAAATAGAACAAGGGGGAATGGACATGATAGATATTTCTACGGCGATTGATAAAATTATTGAAGAATCTAAACCAATAGGGACATGTGAAAAAGATTTAATGGAATCGGTAGGATATACATTAGCTGAAAATATATATTCTAATGATAATTTGCCCCCCTTCAATAAATCAGCTATGGATGGATACGCAATAAAAAGTAAGGATTCTTTACTTTGTAATGAAAGTGAAAATATTTGCTTAGATATTATAGGTGTAATAAAAGCAGGAGATTACTTTGAAGGTAAAGTAGATGATAAGCAAGCTATAAAAATAATGACAGGAGCTCCTGTTCCAGATGATACTGATGCAGTTATACAAATAGAAAATGTAGAATTAGATGGAAATAAGCTCATATTATCGGAAGTAGTTAAAAAAATAAAACAATAATTAATATAGGCGAAGAACTTAAAGTGGGAGATTTAGCATTAGAAGTAGGTCAAAAAATCAGGGCTAGTGAAATAGGACTGTTAGCATCTTTAGGTTATTCAAAGGTAAAAGTTTATAAAAAACCAATTTTATCAGTATTAACTACTGGGGATGAACTAGTTGATATAACTGATTCTATAGAAAATGGTAAAATAAGAAATAGCAATGAATACTCATTAAAAGCTTTAGCAAAAGATTTAGAAGTGAGATCATTTGGAATAATTGAGGACAAAAAAGATGTTATAAAAGAAAAATTAAAAGAAGCTCTAGAAATTTCAAATATAATAATAACATCAGGTGGTTCTTCTGCAGGTGACTATGATTTTATAGAAGATGTATTAAGTGAATTAGGTGCTGATATTAAATTTAATAAAATAGCAATAAAACCTGGCAAGCCAGTTATATTTGCTACTGTTGGTGAAAAATTAGTTTTTGGATTACCAGGAAACCCTCTATCATTTATAAATACATATGAAGAGTTTGTAAAGCCTGCTATATTAAAGATGAGTGGTGAAAATATAAAGGAAAATAAATTCCCTGTTATACTAAAGCATGATATAAAATGCAAAGCGGGAAGAACAAATTATGTTTATGTTGATATAAATAAAGAAGATGGTAAATTTTATGCATATGAAGTGGGTTCTCAATGTTCTAACCAACTTTTAATGATTACAAAATCTAATGGAATAGTGATAGTTCCAAAGAATAAAGGATTTGTAAAAAAGGAGAAATCTTAGATGGGAAATTTATATTCCAATAATAAACAGAAAATAATATCTATAGTTTCTACAAAGTCTGGAATGGGAAAAACGACTTTGGTGGAATTATTGATAAAAGAATTTAAAAAAAGAATATAAAGTTGGAGCATTAAAGCATGATGCCCATAAGTTTAATATAGATAAAGAGGGTAAGGATAGTTATAGATTTACAAAGGCAGGAGCTAAAGATGTAGTTATAGCTTCAAATGAAAAAATAGGTGTAGTAAAAATACTAGAAGAAGAAAAAAGCTTAAATAAAGTATTAGAACTATTTGATGATGTAGATATTGTCTTTACTGAAGGATTTAAACAAAATCCTTATCCTAAAATTGAAGTTCATAGAAAAGAAGTCGATAAAAATTTTCTTTTTAATAATGCAATAAATAAAGATACATTTATCGCTATAGCTACAAATGAACATATAGATGGTATAACCAACTTAGATATAAACAATATAAATCAAATAGTTGATTTTATTGAATCTTATATAAAAACAGAAGAACTAAAGACTCAATTAATAAATTATGATTATGATAAAACTATAAAAATAGATGTGGTTAAAATAGACAATCAAAATGCTAAAGAAGAAAAAGAAATCATAATATCAGAATACCCATTAAGTTTAATTTTAAACGGAAAATATTTAAATACTTTCTTATGTACTCCAGACAAAATAGAGGAACTGATTGTTGGGTTTTTAGCTACAAAAGGCTATATATCTAATAAAAATGATATAGAAAGTATAATTATAGATGAAAAATCAAAGGTAGTAGAGGTTATATCGAATAAATCTAATACTAATTTAAACTTAGAAAAAATATTTTTAAATGATTTAGATTTTATTGAGTGTAATTCAGTTAAAAATAGTTTTGAAATAGATATAAATACAATTTACAATTCAATGCATATGAACTTGACATCGTCTCAATTATTTAAAGATACTGGTGGAGTTCACAGTGTAGCACTGTTTGATGGATGTGACCCTGTAGTGATATGTGAAGATGTTGCTAGACATAATGCTATGGATAAGGTAATTGGATATGGTGTATTAAATGATGTAAATTTTGAAGATAAATTTATAGTAGTTAGCGGAAGAATTTCTCTTGAAATGATGCAAAAGGCATGTAAGATGCAAATACCTATAGTAGTTTCAAAGTCAGCTCCTACAAATCTTTCAGTAGAGCTTGCAAGAAAGTTAAATATAACTTTGGTTGGATTTGTAAGAGGGAGAAGAATGAATATATATGCTAATGGATATAGAATTAAGTATTAAAAAGTAAACTTAAAAGGTGGGAAAATATGAAAAGTACACTAAATTCGTTTGTAATAGCAGACGCAAACAAATGCGTAGGATGCAGAGCTTGTGAGGTTGCATGTTTTGTTGAACATAATAAGAAAAATAATGTTGGATATACTGTTGGAACTGTAGAAATACCTGTTATACCTAGATTATATTTAGTTAAACAAGGAAGTTTTTGTATGCCTATACAATGTAAGCATTGCGAAGATGCACCTTGCTTAAATACATGTCCAAATAAGGCAATTAAAAAAGAAAATAATGCAATAATTGTAAAAGAAGAATTATGTGTTGGGTGTAAAACATGTATATTAGCATGTCCTTTCGGAGCTATAGACCTATTACCTCAATATAAAGATGGAAAAAAGTAGAACAAATAGAGTTAGAAGATGAAAAAGTAATAGCATATAAATGTGATTTATGTAAAGGTAGCGATAAACTAGCATGTATAAATGCCTGTCCAGAAAATGCATTAAAACTAGTATCTCCTATAGAAGATAAAAAACTAAAAAATAAAAAAAGCAGCTCTTGCGTTGCTTGGAATTTCAAATAATAAATAGGAGGATAAGTTATGATTGTAAATATAGATAAAGAATTGTGTACGGGTTGTAAAAAATGTAGTGATGTCTGTCCAGTAGATGCAATACAAGGAGAAAAAGGAAAGGCTCAATTTATAGATGAAGATAGATGTGTAATTTGTGGTCAATGTGTACAGCAATGTAAATCATTTGCTCCTATATACGAACTAGGACAAGATACAATAGAAGCAAAAAAGGAAGAAAGAGGTATGCTAGAAAGCGTACAAGAACCTTTATTTGCAGCTTATAATACATGTGATGTAGAAAAAGTTAAAGAAGCTTTAGCTAATCCAAGTTCATTTACAGTGGTTCAATGTGCTCCAGCTGTAAGAGTTGCATTAGGAGAAGAATTTGGTTGTGAGTTAGGTGAATTAACATATGGGAAGATGGTTGCAGCATTAAAACAACTAAAATTTGATAGAGTATATGATACAAACTTTGCAGCTGATTTAACTATAATGGAAGAAGGCAGTGAACTTATAAAAAGAATAGGGGAAAATAAAAATCTTCCTATGTTTACTTCTTGCTGTCCTGCATGGGTAAAGTTTATGGAAGATAATTATCCTGAACTTACAAATCATTTATCAAGTTGTAAATCTCCTCAACAAATGGGTGGAGTAGTATTTAAAACTTATGGGGCTCAAATGAATAATGTAGATCCTAAAGATGTATTTAGTGTAGCTGTAATGCCATGCACTTGTAAAAAATTTGAATGTGATAGAGAAGAAATGAAGTCAAGTGGATACAAGGATGTAGATGTTGTAATCACAACTAGAGAACTAGCATATTTAATAAAAGATATGGGAATTGACTTTAACAGTTTAAAAAATGAAGACTTTGACTCTCCTCTAGGAGATTATACTGGAGCAGGAACTATATTTGGTGTTACAGGTGGAGTTATGGAAGCTGCTATAAGAACAGGATATGAGCTTATAACTAACCAAGCTATTCCTAATGTAGAGGTAACTCAAGTTAGAGGCGGAGAGGGAATAAGAAAGTCGGTTATAAAAGTAGGAGACTTAAGCCTAAAAGTTGCAGCTGTAAGTGGTTTGAAAAATGTAGTTTCTATACTAGAAGATGTTAAAAATGGTGACTGTGACCTACATTTTATAGAAGTTATGACCTGTCCAGAAGGGTGTATTAGTGGTGGAGGCCAACCTAAACTTTTAATAGATGAATATAGAGAAATAGCTTATGCAAATAGAAGAAAATCAACTTATAATCACGATAGAGATATAGAGATAAGAAAATCTCATGAAAGTCCGTCTATAAAGAAAATATATGATGAATTTTTAAAAGAACCATTAGGAGAAAAGTCACATCATTTATTACATACAAATTATTGCACTAGAAAGGAAGTGGCTAAATAATGAATTGTTTTGTTATATCAGACCCAAATAAATGTATAGGATGTAGAACATGCTCTATTGCATGCGTAGTAGCTCACTCTGAAGAAAATATATTTTTACAAGATCCAAATCATATAAACTTTAATCCTAGACTTACTGTTGTAAAAACTGCACAAGTAAGTGCTCCTATTCAATGTAGACAATGTGAAGATGCACCTTGTGCGAATGTATGTCCTAATGAAGCTATAAAAAGAGAAAATGGGGCAATAGTAGTTAAGGAAGAAAAATGTGTTGGCTGCAAAACATGTATTATAGCATGCCCTATAGGAGCTATAGAAATAGTAAGTAAAGAAATTAAATTAGATGATATAGATTCAGATAAATTGTATTTCAAAGAGCAAATGGTAGCAAATAAATGTGATTTATGTGTAGGGAAGGAAGACGGTCCTGCATGTGTAAATGTATGTCCTACTAAAGCATTTAAAATAGTAAAAGAAGATGATGTGAAATTAACCATAAATAATAAAAGAAAACAAGCAGCAGCATGCATTTCTAACTTATAATAAGGAGTATAACTAATGAAAAAACAAATAAGATTTTACTTATTGTAAGCACTATATTAGTATTAGGTTTAAGTGGATGTAGTAAAGTTTCTAAAGAAAAACAAAATATAACTATATCAGCAGCGGCAAGTTTAAAAGAGCCTCTAGAAGAAATAAAAGGTATATATGAAAAAGAAAATAATATGAATATTACACTTAATTTAGGGGCATCTGGAACTCTTCAAAAGCAAATAGAACAAGGTGCAGATTGTGATATATATATATCTGCTTCACCTAAGCAAATTAATGTATTAGAAAAGAAAAATCTTATAAAAAAAGATTCTAAAATAGATTTATTACAGAATAAACTTGTGATAATATCAAATAAAGAATCAAATAAAAATTTAGATCCAAATGACAGTGAATTGAAGTTTTCTATAGGAACACCTAAAGTAGTTCCAGCTGGAGACTATGCTAAAGAATCATTAGAGAATATGGGAATGTATGATAAATTAAAAGATAAAATAATATATGCAAAAGATGTAAAGCAAGTATTATCTTATGTTGAAACAAACAATGTAGACTTTGGAATGGTATATAAGTCAGATGCATTGAGTTCTGATAAGTGTAAAATCTATGAAGTAGTGGATGACAATATGCATAAACCGATAATATACCCAGCGGCTATTGTAGAAAGTACAAAGAATGAATCTCAATCAGATAAATTTATTAAACACTTAAAGAGTTCAGAGTCTAAATTGATATTTGAAAAATATGGATTTGAATGTGTAAATAATTAACATGAAAGATGCAATAATTTTATCCATAAAAATTTCTGTAGTAGCTACAATGATAACTTTAGTATTAGGTGTTTTTTTGGCTAGAATATTTACAAAATATAATTTTAAATTTAAAACAATTATAGAAGCTTTTATAATTATTCCTATGGTATTGCCACCATCTGTTGTTGGTTATGGACTTTTAGTAGTTCTTGGCAAAAATGGGCCAGTAGGAGAGTTTGTGCACAACCTATTTGAGCAAACGTTGATTTTTACTCCACAGGCTGCATGTATAGCATGTGTAGTAGTTGCGCTTCCGATGATGTATCAAAGTTGTAAAACTGCTTTTTTAGAGATAGATACCACATATGAAGATGTAGCTAAAGATCTTGGAGCTACTGATAGTAAGGTTTTTGGAAAATAATAATACCATTATCTAAAAAAGGTATTATAGGCGGAACTATATTATCATTTGCTAGGGCTTTTGGAGAATTTGGAGCAACTTTAATGGTAGCAGGAAATATACCAGGTAAGACTCAAACGGTACCTTTAGCCATTTACTTTTTCGTAGAAAGTGGATATATAAGGGAAGCAAATATATTAATAATAATAACTATAATAATAAGTTTTACTACTATATTTATATTAAATAAATTAAAATAGAATATAAGATTATGTTTTGATTAAAAAATAAAAGCACAAAGCTTAAATATAACATTAGATTTTAAATTGTTTAAGTTTTGTGCTTTAAACATTTTTATTTACGAAAAGAATAAAATTTAAAAAATAGAGAATATGTGGAAATAGACATGGTTAGAATAGGAGGTTAATATGGAGTTTACTCACTTTAATGAACATGGGAAAGCTAAAATGGTAGATGTAAGTGAAAAAGATGAAACAAAAAGAACTGCTACAGCTAAAGGTAGCATATCTATGAACTCAGGAACTATAGAGATAATAAAGCAAGGGAAAATAAAAAAAGGTGATGTACTTTCTGTAGCACAAGTTGGAGGAATAACAGGCGCAAAGAAAACATGGGATTTAATACCTATGTGTCACAATATATTTTTAACAGGAGCTGATATTAAATTTAATATATTAGAAGCAGAAATAGAAATAGAAGCTACGGTATCTACTGTAGGTAAGACTGGGGTAGAGATGGAGGCTTTAACAGCTGTGTCTATGGCAGCGCTTACTATATATGATATGTGCAAAGCTATAGATAAGGATATGGTTATAAATAATATAAGACTTGTAAAAAAAGTAGGTGGAAAAAGTGGGGAGTACATTAGAAATGAATAATATAGGAAAAGTAATATCTATAAATATAAGTGAGAAAAAAGGAACTATAAAAAAGCCAATAGAAAAAGGAATGTTTAAACAAAATCATGGTCTTGTTGGAGATGCTCATGCAGGTGAGTGGCATAGACAAATAAGCTTGCTTGGAATTGAAAGTATAGAAAAAACAAGAAAACAAGGAATAGATGGTTTAACTCCTGGAGTTTTGCCGAAAACCTAACAACTGAAGGTATAGTGCTATATGAGCTGCCTGTAGGAACAAAGTTGAAAATTGGTGATACAATTCAAGAAGTTACTCAGATAGGGAAGAAGTGTCATAAAGGCTGTGAAATAAAAACTAAAGTTGGAGACTGTGTAATGCCTAGAGAAGGAATATTCACTAAGATAATAAAAGATGGTGAAGTTAAATGTGGAGATAAAATAGAAATTATTGAAGCATAATATATAAAAGTAACTAAGAAATAAATATATCCGCGTCAAGTGGATACATATGAAAAGCACTTTAAAATGGCATGAGTCCGGTATTTAACTGGACTCATGTCATTTATTTATTTAATATTTCTAGTGCCTGAGCTATAAAGTCTTCTTTATCTTTTGCTGTTATTAGTTCAGTATTTACATAAGCTGTAAATCCTGATCCACATTCACATATACAATCTTCTTTTATATCAAATTCTAACAAAGCTCTTTTTAATTCACCCTCGCTAATACCAGAACACATTGAGCAAAAACTTATCATATTTAATACCTCCATATTAATATATGTATATTTATACACTTATAGGTAGGGGGATGAAACATTAAATTGTTACTAAAATTGTAACTAATTTGTAACCCTTTTTCTGGTAATTATAGAAAATGTGTTTACAAAGGTTCAAAAATATATTATCATTAATTAAAAGTTACAGAAAAGTAACAAAATCATAAAATATGAATTTTACAAGACATAGTGGTCAATAATATATAATTTTTATTTAAATTAACTGGAGGGATATTATGAGTATGAATAAAAGAGCGAGGAAATCATCATTGATATTAGCATTAGGATTAGTTGTAGGAGGACTTTATACATCTACAAGTAATATATATGCAGCAGAAAGAGAAGTAGTTAAAGCAGAAAAGTTAAATGTAAGAAAAGGTCCATCAATAGAAGAGCAAAGAGTAGGATCATTAGACAGAGGCATGGTAGTTGAAATTTTAGAAACAAATAATGGCTGGAATAAGATTAAGCTTACTGATGGAAATGAAGGATGGGTAAGTGGAGATTATACTGATAAAGAAAATGGAACTGTAACTGCTAGTAAATTAAATGTAAGAAAAGGTCCAGCTACAGAACATGAAAAATTAGATGTATTAGATAAAAATACAGAAGTTAAACTTTTAGAAGAAAAAGATAATTGGTACAGAATTAGATTAGATGATAAAAAAGAAGGTTGGATTTGTGGTGATTATGTTTTAACAGAATCTCAAGCTAAAGAACAAGAACAAAATCAAGCTAAACAACAATCTAATAATACAGTTAAAGAAGTTAAGAGTGCATCTACAGTATCTGATGCAACAACAAATGAACCTTCTAAATCACAAGCAGAAAGTTCATCTAACAATAATAATGGAACATCAATGTCTGTAGAAGCTACAGCATATGCAGGAGATACTATAACTTCAACAGGAACAACTCCTAAATGGGGAACTATAGCAGTTGATCCAACTGTAATACCATATGGAACAAAAGTATATATACCTAAGTTTGACATGGTATTTACTGCAGAAGACTGTGGAAGTGCTATAAAAGGTAAAAGAATAGATATATTTATGAATAGTGAAGCAGAATGTGTTAAGTTTGGAAGACAAAATATGGAAATAAAAATATTAAAATAGTTAACATAAAAAAGACGGTACGTTAAGTAAAGTTACTTACGTACCGTCTTTTTTTATTAAAAATATAAATAATATCGTATATATATGAATAAAAAATAAGTTAAAATATGTAATAGTTTGAAAAATAAGTTTTTTGTGCTGATTTTAGAATATATATAAAGTTATATCCAAGATAAACAAAACATAATAAAGTTTAAATTACATGAACTTAATTATATTAAGTTAAAATGTGTTTTAATACATTTAAACTTTAAAAAATTACAAAAAATTCGTTTTTTAGTGTATAATATTAATATGATAAAGAGATGGAGGAAACATATATGAGGAAACTTGGATTAACGAGCAAAATATTAATTGGATTATTTTTAGGAATACTGTTTGGGGTAATACTTAGCAAAATGCCAGGCAGCTATATTAAAGATACAGTTTTATTAGGTGGAATTATAAATGTAATAGGAAATGGATTCACAAAAGCTATAAAGATGATGGTAGTGCCACTAGTATTTGTTTCATTAGTATGCGGGGTATCTGCTATGGAAGATATAAAGAAATTAGGTAGAATAGGATTTAAAACTATGGGATTCTATTTAATGACAACAGCTACAGCTATTTGTATATCATTAGCTTTAGGGGTTTTATTAAAGCCAGGTGCAGGACTTGATTTAGGTACTGTAGCTAGTCAATCTACTACGATAGCAAAAAATCAATCACTATCAGAAATAATATTAAATATGATACCATCAAATCCTATAGAGTCATTTGCAAAAGGTGAAATGTTACAAATAATATTCTTTGCAATGCTTACTGGAGTATCAATAAGTTTAGTTGGAGAAAAGGCAAAACCTTTAAAAAAATTATTTGAGTGCGCAAATGAAGTTTGTATGAAAATGGTTAGTGTAATAATGATGTTTGCACCTTTTGGAGTATTTGCACTTATTACAAATACCTTCTCTACAGTAGGAGCAGATGCAATAGGGTCATTAGTTAAATATATATTAGTTGTATTATTAGGGCTGTTATTACACGTAGTAGTTGTCTATGGAGGAGCTTTAAAAGTATTTACAAAAGTTAGTTTTACTGGATTTGTACGTAAATTTACAAAAGTAGCTGCAGTTACTTTTTCAACTGCATCAAGTAATGCTTCTGTTCCAGTAAGCTTAGAACTTATGGAAGAAATGGGAGTTAGTAAAAGTATACGTTCATTTACAATACCTATGGGAGCTACTATAAATATGGACGGAACAGCTATAATGCAAGGTGTAGCGGCTTTATTTATAGCACAAGTTTATGGAATTGATCTAGGTATAAATGATATTTTAACAATAGTTTTAACAGCGACATTAGCATCAGTTGGAACAGCAGGAGTTCCAGGTGTTGGTATGATAATGCTATCAATGGTACTTCAATCAGTAGGACTTCCACTTGAAGGTATTGGTCTTATAATGGGAGTAGAAAGAATTATAGATATGTTTAGAACTACAGTAAATGTTATGGGAGACAACACTTGTACACTTGTAGTTGCAAGTAGTGAAAAAGAGTTAGAAGTAACTAATATAGATGCTGCAGAAATAGCTTAATAAATTTTTATTGACATATAAATTTAGTGAGCTATAATTAAACTGTAATCTAAAATGAATAGCTAGGGGTGCCCCAACGGCTGAGAGATGAATTTATTCATTAACCCTCAAACCTGATCTGGATAATACCAGCGTAGGAAAGCTTTACTAAATATACAAATGAAATTTATTTGCATAGTAAATTAAAAGCTATATTCCTACAGGAATATAGCTTTTTTTAATACAAAAACCAAGGGGGAAACATCTAATGGAAAAGTATAAAGTGCCAACACTTACAATAGCAGGTTCAGATTCATCAGGAGGTGCAGGTATACAAGCAGACCTAAAGACATTTAGTGCTATAGGAACTTATGGAATGAGTGTAATAACAGCTATAACTGCTCAAAACACTCATGGAGTATTTTTAGTAGAAGATTTAAGTAAAGAAATAATACAAAAACAAATAGAGGTAGTATTTGATGATATACCACCTAAAGCAGTAAAAATAGGAATGGTATCTAGCCCAGAAATAATAAAGGCGATTGTTGAATCTTTAGATAAGTATAATCCAAAGTACTTAGTAGTAGATCCAGTAATGATATCTAAAAGTGGATATTCACTTTTAAAACCTGAGGCTAAAGATAATTTAATAAAATATCTTATACCTAAAGCATACATAATAACACCAAATACATTAGAGGCTGAGGAAATAACAGGGATTAAAATTGATAATGTAGATGACATGAAATTAGTTGGGAAAAAAATATTAGAACTAGGACCTAAGTATGTGTTAATGAAAGGTGGACACTTAGACGGGGATGCAGTAGACGTTTTAATAGGCAAGGATACATTTGAAATTTATAAAAGTGAAAGATTGGATAGAAAAAATACTCATGGAACAGGATGCACTCTATCATCTGCAATAACTGCAAATTTAGCACTAGGATTTGATATAGTACAATCTGTTTCTAATGCAAAAGACTATATAACTAACGCTATAAGACATAGCTTTGATATAGGTGGAGGAGTAGGACCAGTACACCATTTTTATAAATTTGACTCAAATAAATAGATATAAGCATTTAAAAGGGAGAGATGAAATTATGTTTGAATTATTAAATAAAGTTAAAGAAATTAACCCATTAGTACTTCATTACACTAACGAAGTTACAATTAATGATTGTGCAAATATAACTTTAGCTATAGGTGCAAGTCCGCTGATGAGTTATTCTTATGAAGAAGCAGAAGAAATAATACCTATTGCAAGTTCTGTAGTAATAAATATTGGAACAATGAATTCCTCTCATAGAGAATTATTTATAAAGGCTGGGAAAATAGCAAATAAGCATAAAAAGCCAGTTATATTAGATCCAGTAGGGGTGTTTGCAACACCTTCAAGATCTTTGTTAGTAAAAACTTTATTAAACGAAGTAAAATTTGACGTAATTAAAGGTAATGCAGCTGAAATTAAGTATATAGGTGGATTTAATGTAAAAGGAAAAGGTGTAGATTCATTTGACGATGATGAAAACATAGACGATATTATCAAGAAAGTTGCTAAAAAACTAGAATGTGTGGTAGTAGCTACTGGAAAAGTAGATGTAGTAACTGATGGCGATAAAATTATAAAAATACATAATGGAACTCCTAAACTAAAAGGAATAACAGGTACTGGATGTATGAGTGCTAGTTTAATAGGTAGTTATTTAGGAGCTAGTAATGAAAATTTAAATTCTGCAGCAATGGGTGTTCTTACAATGAGTTTATGTGGAGAATTAGCAGATATAGATAATATAGGAATTGGAAGCTTTAAAGTAAATTTAATGGACAATATATATAAATTAAATGAAGATAAGTTAAAAGAGTCTTCAAGGGTGGAGGTATTTTAATGAAATTTACAGATTGCTTGTTTGAAGAAGTTAAAGATATATGGGAAAGTTATTTAAATCATCCATTTGTAAGAGAAATAGGAGAAGGAACTTTACCAAAAGATAAATTTAAAAGATATCTTATACAAGATTACTTATATTTAAAAGAATTTGCTAAAGTTTTTGCAATGGGAGTAATAAAAGCAGATACAGTTAAAGAAATGAAGTTTTTCAATAAAGCAGCTAAGGGATCTATGGAAGACGAAACTGCTATACATGTTGAATATATGAAAAAATTAGGAGTACCTCCGATTGAGGCTGAAAAATGTAAATATGAACTAGTTTCAAGTAGCTATACAAGTTACATGCAAGCTGTTTCATTAACAGGAGGAGTTAAAGAAATTGTAATGGCTACATTACCTTGTAACTGGAGTTACAATTATATAGGTCATTATTTATATGAAACTTATAAAGATAATTTAGATAATAATTATTATAAAGAATGGATAGAGATGTATGCAGATCAAGAATTTGATGATGTATTAATAGATTGGTTAGAATACACAAATGAGTTATGTAAAGATTTAACTGAAGATGAGACAAAGAAGCTTAAAGAAATATTTGTTAAATCAAGTTTATATGAATTAGATTTTTGGAATATGGCATATGAAGAGGCGAAGAAAAAATGTCAAGCGTAGTAATTATAATAATAAGTTTAGTAATGTTATTTATGTATGCAAAAGATATAAATAAAAAGAAGTTTTCTACTAAAGAGATAGTAATGATCGCTATGTTTAGTGCTATATCATTTATACTTTATATGATACAATTCATAAGATATCCGCAAGGTGGAGGTATAACGTTATTTTCAATGCTACCTACGATGCTACTAGCTATATTATATGGTAAAGAGGCAGGTCTAACAGGTGGATTGATATTTGGATTACTAAAACTATTAAATGGAGCTTATGTAGTGCATCCAGCACAATTTTTACTAGATTATATATTATCAAATATGGCACTTGGATTAGCTGGAGAATTTGGAAGAGAGAAAAAAAGCGATATGTTCAAGGATGCTTATTTGCAAGTAGTTTAAGTGTATTGATAAGTATAATATCAGGAGTAGTATATTTTGGACAGTATGCTCCAGAGGGAATGAACATAGTACTTTATTCTTGTATATATAATATATCAAGTGCAGGAGTTGAAGGATTACTTTCGAGTCTAATACTAGTTTTATTACCTATAAAAAGATTTCAAAAAGTGTTGAAATTATCAACTAATTAAAGGGAGAACAAAATGGAAGAAAAATTAAAATTATATTTAGTGACTGACTCAGAAATACTAAATGGGAGAGATTTTTATAAATGTGTAGAAGATGCATTAAAAGGTGGGGTAACAACTTTACAATTAAGAGAAAAAAATGCAAATGGAAAAGAGTTTTTAGAAAAAGCATATAAATTAAGAGCTCTTACTAAAAAATATGATGCTTTATTTATAATAAATGACAGAGTAGACATTGCTATGCTTTGTGATGCAGATGGTGTTCATGTTGGACAAAGTGATATACCTTTAGAAGAAGTGAGAATATTAGTAGGAAAAGATAAAATTATAGGAATATCAGCTCATAATATAGAAGAAGCCACTGCTGCAAAAAATGGTGGAGCAGATTATATAGGGGTAGGAGCTATGTTTAATACAACTACTAAAAATGATGCTACAATAGTTACAGTAGATCAACTAAAAGAAATTGATGAAAATCTTGATATACCTAAAGTTTTAATCGGTGGTATAAATTTAGATAACATAGATACATTTAAGGGTATAAACATAGATGGATATGCAATAGTATCGGCTATATTAAAGTGCGATGATATATATAATGAATGTTTAAAATGGACAAAGTCTTTGCAAAAATAGATACAGGAGGTGAATTATGATAAATGCAATAATAATATTAGGTAGTATAGGATTTGGTATATATTATCTAAAAGGGTTAAAAAACACTAAATTCACTACCAAAACAGTTGTTATGATAGGTATGTTTAGTGCAATATCATATATACTTAGTATGATAGAGTTTATAAAATATCCACAAGGTGGAGGAATATCTTTATTTTCAATGTTACCAACAATGTTACTTTCAGTTTTATTTGGAAACACGGTCGGTATAACTGGTGGACTTATTTATGGAGTATTAAAATTATTAAAGGGCGTGTATATAATACATCCAGCACAATTTTTACTAGATTATATATTACCAACAATGTTACTTGGATTAGCAGGATCATTTGGAAAAGATAAGAAATCAAAGGTTATACTAGGTTGTTTATTTGCTGTAGTTCTTAGTGTATCTATGAATATAATATCAGGATGTGTATTCTTTGGAGATTATGCTCCAGAAGGAATGAATGTATTCGTATACTCATTCTTGTATAATGTATCAAGTCAAGGCGTAGAGGGGTTATTGTCTGCACTTATAATTGGGATACTTCCACTTGAACGATTAAATAGAGCAATAAATGCAAGTGGTAACTAAATAAAGATAAATAAAGTTTTAAAATAAGAGGTTATTATATAAGTTTTGCTTCTAAAGCTGGAAAGATGCTTTAAAAGGCGCTAAAACTTATATAATAACCTCATTTTAGTTAACTTATATTTATCTTTTTTTAAAAGAGGTAGGATGTGGATGTGGGCGTAAGGGTGTACATAATCCTACAAAAATATTAAAATAGAGGAGTATGTAAATATAAGTTTGGAGGGGTTTAATGGGGAAGAAAATAATTATAGGGGTAATGAGTTTAATTTTAGTTGGAGCTTTGTTTGTTGGGTTTAATGTTTTAAAAGACGATAAGAAAGTGAAATTAGATGAAAGTGTTAGTAGCAGTCTTGAATATTCAGGGTCAATTCAAGAAATTTTAAATAAGACTTATGATAGAGCAAAATCTTCAGAAAAATTTGAGTATAAAGACGAAGAAATATATAGCTTGGTGCATTGGATATCTAATCCAGTTATAAAGTCTAAAAAGAACAAAAGGGTAGGATTTTTAGAACCGAGTCCAGAGAATGTAGATAAGATGATATATATATTAGGAAAAGCTCCATTAGGACCTCATAAATTTTTTATAAAATCTTTAAATGAATGGAAAAAAGGTAACTTTGTTGAGGTTGAAGAAGTTCATAACACGGCTTGGAAGATGTTAGATGGAAACGTAGGAAGAGCTATCGACAGAGATGAATATGAGATAAATAGATTAAAAGAAAAGTATTATAAATAAAATATGTATATATAGTTGACAATATATAAAAACTGATTGTAGACTGTATTTTATAGATATATAGAAAGAAGGTAAATAAATGGAAGAAATATATAAATTAATAGAAGATAAAATAAAAGCTGCAGGTTATAATGGCTATGTAAGTGGAGAAGAAATATACGAAGAAATATGTGATGAAATAGAAGAAAAAGAAAATGGAAGCTACATATTTATGTCTAAGAAAGAAGACGATATATTCTTTGAATATAAGATAGATGTTATGGATGAAAACTTTAACTTATCTTACATAGATATAAACACTCCGATAGGAAAAGTTCATGTAGACTTTGATGCATAGTAAGTAATAAAAAGGTTCTAAGATTAAAAAATCTTAGAACTTTTTTGTTTTTAGAGTTGACAATTTTAAAAGTTGTGAATATAATGAAAGGGAAGTAAGATATAACTAAATAGTTTCGGTAGGTGAGGTTACCTTAGGGATACGGGTTGCTGCCGCGAAATAGTGGAGACACTATTAGATGGTTAGCAGTATACGTCGGAGAAGGCGTATTCTAATGCAATTACATTGCCCTAAGAAGCTAAAGCTTGGACGAAGATTATTAAGTATATGTAAAAGATACTTTTTAATTACGCTTTCATTATCCTCGTTTACCAAAAGAAACGAGGATTTTTTAATGCTAAAAAATCAAAAAACATTAAAAATGAATTAAATTAAAATACGGAGGTGAAAATAAAGTGGACTTAGAAAGTAGGTTGTGTATGAGAACAGATGGCATAGAATTTGAAGAAGACTCAGATTGGCTCTATTTTTATTATAAAATTGAAAACAAAACAGTTAGTAAAAGTAATATGCTATTTACTTGTATACTAACTATGTAAGTTCATTTTGTTTTCACTTTAAAAATAAAGTACAAGAGTTTTATTTATGCTGCCTGTTTACTAAAAATATAGTAACAGGCATTTATTTTGTCATTTATTCTCATGCACTTGCAAAATAGTGAGGAGGGAATAATATGAAAATCATGAACATGAAAACAAAAAAAATAGAAGTGAAAAAAGAGGAAAGAGGAAATTTAACAGAAACTAAATTAAAAAAAGCTGCGGTATTATCACAAACAGAATTATTTGATTTTTTACAAACAGATTCAAATGGACTAAGTGATAAAATTGCTAAAGATAGAATAGAAGAATATGGATTAAATGAAATAACAGATAAAAACAATGATACATGGTATAAGAGATTATTTAATTCATTTGTAAACCCATTTACAATAATACTTGTAGTGCTTGCACTAATATCATTTATAACAGACTTTGTTATAGCCGCTCCAGAGGATAGAAGTTTAACAGCTGTAATTATAATAGGTAGTATGGTCACATTAAGTGGAGTATTAAAGTTTGTTCAAGAAGGAAAATCAAGTAATGCAGGTAAAAAGCTAAGAGAAATGATAATAACTACAGCTACAGTATTACGTGGTGGAAAAGAAGTAGAAGTTCCAATAAATGAACTAGTTCCAGGCGATTTGATAAAATTAGCTGCAGGAGATATGATTCCAGCAGATATAAGAATATTATCATCTAAGGATTTATTTATAAGCCAAGCATCAATGACTGGAGAATCTGAACCTGTTGAAAAGTTTGGAAAAGAACTAGAAACAGTTTCTGTGATGAGCCAATCTATACTTGAACTTGAAAACTTAGCTTTTATGGGAACTAATGTAATAAGTGGATCAGCAACAGCAGTTGTAGTAGTTACAGGAGATGACACTTTTATAGGTAATATAGCTGATATAGTTACAGAAAAAAGAGAAGAAACAAGTTTTGATAAAGGTGTAAATTCAGTAAGTATGATTTTAATCAAATTTATGGCAATAATGGCTCCAACAATTTTCATAATAAATGGATTAACTGATGGAGACTGGTTAGAAGCATTCTTATTTGGTATATCAATTGCAGTAGGATTAACTCCTGAAATGTTACCTATGATAGTTACTACAAATCTTGCAAAAGGTGCAGTAGCAATGTCTAAGAAAAAAGCTATAGTTAAAAATTTAAACTCTATTCAAAACTTCGGAGCTATAGATGTATTATGTACTGATAAAACAGGAACTTTAACAGAAGATAAAATAATATTAGAGCGTCATTTAGATGTTGAAGGTAATGAGAATTTAAGTGTTTTAAAACATGGATATTTAATAAGTAAATTCCAAACAGGACTTAGAAATTTACTAGATGTAGCTATACTTGAATACGGAGAGAAAAAGAATCTATCTGATATTGTAAGTTCATATGAAAAAGTTGATGAAATTCCATTTGACTTCACTCGCCGTAAAATGTCAGTAGTATTAAATGATGAAAATAATAATAATCAGCTACTAACAAAAGGTGCAGTAGAAGAGATGTTAGACATTTCAAGTAAGGTGGAGTATAGAGGAGAAATAGTTGATTTAACTGAGGACTTAAAAGAAAAAGTTTTAAAAACAGTAGAAGATCTAAATAGCAAAGGTATGAGAGTTATAGGTGTAGCTAGAAAAGCTAACGTATCAAAAAATACAGAATTCTCAACAGCTGATGAAAAAGATATGATTTTAGTTGGATATATAGCATTTTTAGATCCTCCAAAAGAGTCTTCATATGAAGCTATAAAAACTTTAAATGAATATGGAGTAGATATAAAAGTATTAACTGGAGATAATGAACAAGTAACTAAATATGTATGCAAACAAGTTGGAATAGATGTAAGTAATATAATACTTGGACATCAAGTTGAAGTAATGTCAGATGAAGAATTAAAAGAAGTAGTAGAAAGTACAAATGTATTTGCAAAACTTTCACCAGAGCAAAAATCTAGAGTGGTATCAATGTTAAGAATCAATGGTCATGTAGTTGGATTCATGGGAGATGGAATAAACGATGCACCAGCTATGAGAAAATCAGATGTTGGTATATCAGTTGATACAGGTGTAGATATAGCAAAAGAGTCAGCTGATATAATATTACTTGAAAAAGATTTAATGGTTCTTGAAAATGGAATAAAAGAAGGCCGTAAAACTTATGCAAATATAATTAAGTATATAAAAATGACTGCAAGTTCAAACTTTGGTAATATGTTTAGTGTATTAGCATCAAGTATATTCTTACCATTTTTACCAATGCTTCCAGTTCAATTATTAATGCTAAACCTTATATATGATATATCTTGTATGTCAATACCATGGGATAATGTAGATGAAGATTACTTAAAAGTACCACGTAAGTGGGAAGCTGCATCAATTGGTAACTTTATGAAATGGATAGGACCTACAAGTTCAGTATTTGATATAACAACATATCTATTAATGTACTTTGTTATATGTCCTGCTGTATTAGGTGGTGGATATAATGATCCTGGAGTAGACAAAACTTTATTCATGATGCTATTTAATGCAGGATGGTTTGTTGAATCATTATGGTCTCAAACATTAGTAATTCACATGATAAGAACACCAAAATTACCATTTATTCAAAGTAGAGCATCACTTCCACTACTTATATTAACAACTATGGGCATAGCTGTAGGAACAATAATACCATATACTCCATTTGGAAGTGCATTAAATCTTTATCCTATGCCAATGATATACTTTGCATGGTTAATAGCTACAATAATAGCATATATGGTTTTAGTTACTATAGTTAAAAAATATATATAAGAAAATATGGGGAATTATTATAAATGACTGAATAAAAAAGAAGGATATATTGATCTGATAAAAGATAATATATCCTTCTTTTTCTATAGTAAATATAGTTAATATATCTATAATTTCAAAATAATAAAATGTATATGTTATAATTAATACATTGAAATTAATGACCATTAAAAAAGAGGAGAGAATTATGGATTTATTTGATTTATTAGAACAAAAAGAAGCTAACGCAAAAATCAAAGAATCTGAATTATCTAGAGGAGATAATATAAGACTTAATAGCTATGTTGGATCTAGATTAAATACAGATTTTAGAACGAAAAATAAAAAAGTTAATAATATAAAAGAAGAAATAGATACAATAAATGCCGTTGAGGAAACTAAAAATATTGAAATAAAAGAAAGTGAAAAAGTTAAAGGTTTAAAAATAGATGAAGATAATAATAAAGAAAAACTACTTATTATAGATGGGTCATCATTACTTAGTACAAGTTACTTTGCAAGACTTCCAAGACAAATAATGTTTGCTAAAACAATTGAAGAAAAAGAACAATTTTATGATAAGATACTTCAAACAAAAGATGGAATATATACAAATGGAGTTTTTGGGTTTATGCAAATTATGCTATCTATGATAAAAGAGCAAAAGCCTACACACTTAGCAGTGTGCCTAGATTCTACTAGAATGACTTTTAGAAAGTTAATATATGATGATTACAAAGGAACAAGAAAACCTATAGAAGTTCCTTTAAAAGAACAATATGATTTATTAAGAGAAATGCTTGAAACTATAGGGGTTAAGGTTTTAATTTCAACTCCAAGTGAAGACTATAGCAATGTATTTGAAGCTGATGACTTTGCAGGAAGTTTATCAAAGCAATTCCAAGATCAAATTCCAGTTGCTCTATACACTAAAGATGAAGATTATTTACAATTAGTTGATCACAATACAGTTGTATGGATGAACACATCAAAAGCAACTGACATAGCTAAAACTTGTGATATAAACTTAAAAGAGTGTAACTTACCAAACAATACTTTTGAGTATACAGTTGATTTATTAAAGCAAGTTAAAAACTTAAAACCTCATCAAATAATTGACTATAAAGCTATATCTGGGGATTCTTCAGATAACATTCCAGGTATAAAAGGATTAGGAGATACAACAAGTATACCTCTACTTCAAAAATATAATACACTAGAAGATATATATAAAGATATAGAAGGCTTAGATGATAAAGGGTTAAAGTTAAAAGCAACAGATTGGAAAAATGAATTAGGAATAAGAAATCCTATGAAAAAGTTAGTTGCAGAAAAAGACAATGCATTCATGTCTAAACAGTTAGCAACAATAAAAACTGATATAGATGTAGGTTTAACTTTAGATGACCTAAAAATAAATATAGACAAAGATATATTAAGAGAACAACTAGATAAGTACGAAATGAAAAGTATAAAATTATAAAAAACAAAACCTCAAAATCGTAGAATGAATAGCGAAGGGTAGAGTTGTAAATTTTAGAGACCTTTAAAGCATCTTTCTAGCTTTGGGAGGGAAGGTATTATGAGCGTATGTAAAAGTGCAGTTATATTAGCTGGTGGGAAGAGTAGTAGGATGAAATTTGATAAGCAGCTTTTAGTAATAGATGAAAAAAGGCTTATATACGATTTAGCCAATAAATTAGAAAATCATTTTAATGAAATTATAATTGTTACAAACAAACCTGAATTTTACAATGATTGTAGTTATAAAGTTGTTGTAGATGAGATAAAAGAATGTGGACCTTTAAGTGGGATACATATAGGTCTTAAAAGTGCTAGTAGCGAATATGTTTACTTCTTAGCGTGTGATATGCCTAATATTGATAACAATTATATTAAGTTTTTAAAAGAAAACATAAGTACATTATATGATGTTTATATCACTAAGGTAGATAAATTTGCAGAACCATTTCATGGAGTTTACAAAAAAAGCTTATATGAAGATATAGAAAAATTTCTATTAATGAGTGAGAAAAAATCTATAAATAGATTTTTAGATAATAAAGTTGTTTTTTATTTAAATGAAGATGATTTTAATAGAAATCATTTTGATTTAAATATTTTTACTAATTTAAATAATCAGGAAGACTTAAAAAATTTTATAAATGAAGTTGGTTTAAATAGATGTTACTAAGAAATAGGTGGAAAAAGTGTCATGCAGGATGTGCTATAAAAAATCAAGTAGGAGATTGTGTAATGCCTAGAGAAGGTATATTTACAAAAATTATTAAAGGTGGAGAAGTAAGACCTGGAGATACAATAGAAGTAATAGAAGAATAATTATAAGGGTAAGTTTTAAATATTAAGACGCGTAAGACAAATATATAAGTTTTGCTTCCAAAGCTGAAAAGATGCTTTGAAGGTCGCTAAAACTTATACATTTATCTTTTGCTATCTATTTAAAACCTACCCTTATTTTATGTTAAAGAGATGGGGTAGTGGTAGCTTTTGATTTAGTTGGAATGAAGCTAAATACTATTCCTCCTATTATAGCTGGTAAAATCCAGTTAAATCCTAAGCTTGCAAGTGGAATTTGATGAACAAATTGTATGCTTAATCCTAAGCTATCTATAACATTAAGTAAACTTATTAAAAGTGTTGCATAAGCTGCACCTTTTAATGTCATATCATTAGGAATAATCTTTTTAAATATATTCATAACTACTAAAACTATAGTTACAGGATAGATTAAACTTAATATAGGTATTGCTATTTGTATAATTTTATCAACACCAAAGTTTGAAACTATTGCACTGAATACACAAATAAATATAACTATATGCTCATATTTTAACTTTTGATTAGTAAAATCTTCGAAAAACTTACCTGTAACAGAAGTTAAGCCTATTGAAGTCGTAAGACATGCAAATCCAACTACAACAGCTAACATAATAGTTCCGGTACTTCCTAATAACTGATGAGTAATATTTATAAGTAAAGCTGTTTGAGATATATTTGTATCGTATAAGCTAGAAGCTGTAGCCCCTAAGTATGTTAATCCTCCGTAAACAACTGTAAGTCCAACACATGCTATTAAAGCAGATTTTATTGCTAGTGATATATTTTCATTTTTATCTGTATAACCTTTACTAACAAGAGAAGTCATAATTAAGGCTACTATTCCGCCTATTCCTAAGGCATCCATTGTTTGGTATCCTTGAGTAACTCCTGTTATAAAAAGATCTGAAGAATTAACATCTTCTAAATTTCCTATAGGAGATACTATGCCCTTTACTATTAAAAATGCAAGTGATAGTAATAAAATTGGAGTTAAAAATTTACCTATTATATCCATAACTTTAGTAGGTTTTATTGTAAGTAAAAGTGTTATAGAGAAAAATATCACAGAGAATAAAACAGGGTTAAAATTTTTTGTAAGTGGTAATACACTCATTTCAAATGTTGTTGCTCCAGTTCTTGGAATAACTAATATAGGACCAAGGCATAACATCATTAAAAATTCCAAGGTAATTCCAAACTTCTTACCAGCTCTACCTATTACATTTTGAAGACTTCCAGCTTTAGAAATTGCAATTATTGATAATAAAATTATTCCAACATCAGCGAATATGAAACCTAAAAAGCTTATTAACCAGCTACTTCCAGAGGAAATACCTATATATGGTGGGAATATTAAATTTCCTGCTCCAAAGAACATCGAGAATAGAGCAAATCCTATTATTAAAATATCTTTATTTTTATTCATAATTAAACCTCTTTTCTTAATAATTTATAAAGTATATGCAAAAGGCCACATAGTGGATACTATGCAGCCTTTTTTGCCTAGGATTAAAAAAGCCACATAGTATATCTATGTGGCCTAAGTACAAGCTAAATTTAGCCATCATAGATACAAACAATTTTCCGTTTGTACCTATGATTTTCGATTTATATCATAAATACAAACTTAACTATAATAGCTAAAATAAAATTTATTAAATTGTAAGTTGTTAGTTAAGTTTATATTAATCATTTTCATTTAATCTCCTCATTAAAATTTGTTTTTGTTAGAACTAATTATATGAGTTAATTATAAAAAATGCAATAGTGAATTTAAAAAAATTAAAAAATTAAAAAACTTTAAAAACTTTAAAAAATAAGAATTAAAAGAAAAATAAAAATTAAAAAAACTTTAAAAAATTTTAATACTAAGTTTAGAGAAATTTGAAGGAAAGAAATTAAAAATCTATAAAATTGATTAAAAATAATATAGAACTAGTACATTAAAAATAAAAAATCGTCTAAAAATTAAAAGTAAAAATTTGAACATGATAAATTTAAATAAAAAATATAATTTTATGAAAAGTATAATAGAAATATGTAGAAAAATGAAAAAAACACTAGTTTTTTATTAAAATCACTCAATATATAGTCGAAAACAATAAAAAATAACGAAATTTGGGATATAAATGTTTTAAAGAAACATTTTCAAATGTCGTATTTTTTAGAATAGTAGAAAAAATTACAATATTTAAACAAAACTAAAATCTATTGAAAAGCAAAAATAATGATGATAATCTAACAATAAATAAGGGGCTGATAAACTAATGACATAAGTGTTATTAATTTGTCAAAAATAAAGAAAACATATTTAAGGGGGATTTACATGTCACAACCAAGCAATAATAATGTTAAAAAGCTTACGCTAGTACCATTAATACTTATGATATTTACATCAGTATTTGGATTTAGTAATATGCCAAGAGCATTTTACCTAATGGGCTACGCAGCTATACCATGGTACGTATTAAGTGCTGTACTATTTTTTATTCCATATGCATTTATGATGGCGGAATATGGGTCTGCATTTAAAAAAGAAAGTGGAGGTATGTATTCATGGATGGAAAAATCTGTAGGAGCTAAGTATGCTTTTATAGGTACATTTATGTGGTATGCTTCTTATGTAATTTGGATGGTGAGTGTTTCTTCAAGTTTATGGATACCATTGTCAAATGCTATATTTGGAACAGATGTTACAGGAAGTTGGAGTTTATTTGGATTAACATCAGTTCAAACTTTAGGGATATTAGGGGTAATATGGATAGCCGTTGTTACATTTATAGGGGCTAAAGGTGTTGATAAAATAAGTAAAATAACTTCTATAGGTGGAACAGCTGTTGCATTACTTAATATAGTATTACTTGTTGGAGGAGTTTTAGTAGTTGTTTTAACAGGAGAATTAGCACAACCGATAAGTAATGTAGCTCAATCCTTTACTGTATCACCAAGTCCTGATTACCAAGGATTTATACCTGTTTTATCATTCTTAACATTTGCAGTATTTGCATTTGGAGGGCTAGAAGTTTTAGGAGGACTTGTTGATCAAACTGAAAATGCTGAAAAAACTTTCCCTAAAGGCCTTGCAATATCTGCAGTAGTTATTTCTGTAGGATATGCAATAGGTATATTTGCATGTGGTATGTTTACGAACTGGAGTGAAGTATTATCTGGAGAAAATGTAAATATGGCAAACGCTACATATGTATTAATGGCAA
This sequence comes from Paraclostridium sp. AKS73, assembly GCF_025671395.1. Lineage (NCBI taxonomy): Bacteria > Bacillati > Bacillota > Clostridia > Peptostreptococcales > Peptostreptococcaceae > Paraclostridium > Paraclostridium sp. AKS73. The sequence goes on from NZ_JAIXHU010000005.1 coordinate 62,426, forward strand.
ACTTAGGATATAAAATGGGTATAGGGTTTGGATTATCTGAAAGTATATCTTTAACAATGGGAGCTTGGATTGCTAGATTTGTTGGACTTTCAATGTTCTTAGCATTAACAGGAGCATTCTTTACATTAACTTATTCTCCGCTTAAAACTTTAATACAAGGAGCACCAAAAGAGTTATGGCCTGGTAAATTAGGAGAATTGAAAAATGGTATGCCTGTAAATGCTATGAAAGTTCAAGCTATTATAGTAATATGTATTATTTTATTAGTATCTTTTGGCGGAAGTAATGCAAAACAATTCTTTACAATATTAACTTTAATGACAAATGTTGCAATGACCATAACATATATGTTCTTATCAGCAGCATTCCCAGCATTTAAGAAAAAGCAATTAAAGGGAGAAATACCAAAGGAATATGTTGTGTTTAAAACTCAAGCTAGTGCTACTATATCAGCTATAATAGTAACTGGAATAGTAGGATTTGCTAATGTATTTACTATAATAGAACCTTTAATGGATTCTCCTGCAAGAGTAAGTGATACATTAACTATGGTAGGTGGACCATTAGTATTTGCATTGATAGGATTTGTATTGTTTACAGTGTATGAGAGAAAACATAGTTTAAAAGAAAGTAAAAACGAAAAAGTTGTAGGATAGATAAAAAAGGAGAGGTGATTACTCTCCTTTTTCTACGCTTAATAAAATTACACACACTAAGGAATTGTTGATAATTTATTAAACCTAGTTAGAACAATAGATTGTACTTTAGCAACGGTTGAAGTATCTCAAGCAAAGCAAATTTTTTGTAAATAGTTTTAGAAAATTTAAAATTATTGTATAATAAATTGAAACTATAATTTAGTATTTAAGGATGTGTGTAAATGAGTGTAAAAATATATGATAAGGATAACCCGAGTTTAGTGAACTCTATGGTATGTGCAATAGACATACTTGGATTTCTCAATGATAGTAGATTCTTGTGAAGAAGGATATGGAGATAAACTACTTAAAGAAATCAATTATCTTATAAATAAAAATAAACAATGCATAATCCCTAATAAATATAGTAAAGGAAAGATTAAAATATTTACTGATAATATGGTTGTTGCATATCCTATAAATGGAGATGGAGAAGAAGAATTAGATGAGATATTAGAAAATGTATCAGAGTATCAGTTTAACTTATCTTTAGAAGGTTTATTTGTAAGAGGCGGAGTTAGCGTTGGAGATTTTTATATAAATGATGATATAGTATTTGGCCCAGCTCTTCTTGATGCACATAATACAGAAAGTAAGGTATCTTGTTATCCAAGGATAGTATTAGATGATAAGACTGTAAAAAGGCTACAAAAATATATAAACTATTATGATGTAGCTCCACAAAAAATAAGATACTTATAGATAGTGATGGGCAGTGGTTTTTAAATTACTTAAATACTATATTTAAATATTACACAGAGTGTAGTAATGAATATGAATTTGAGAGAGTTCAACAAGAGCTATTGTTTAGACATAAAAAGAAGCTTGAAGAACTATTAAACAAGCATAAAACAAATATAGTAGTTTGGGATAAGTATGTTTGGACAGCTAATTATCATAATTACTTCTGTGATTTACATTTCCCAGAGGAAAAATGGCTTAAAATAGCTAAAAAAGATTTATTATCATGGCCAAGACAAATTTTAAATAGCGATATATAATATAAAAATAGCTGTATTTAGTATAAAATGGACTAAATACAGCTATTTTTAATTTTTAAAAGGATATGCACATAAATGCATCAAACTTTATAAATAAGTTTGTTTAGGAGGGGTTTTATGAGAGAAAGTAATTACTATGAAACTATGCTTTTGCACTATGGTGAGGATAAAAAAGATTATGAAGGAGCAGTAGTACCACCTATCTATCAAAATAGTTTATTTACTTTTGAGGACTGGGATTCTATAGATAAAGCTTTCGATGATCCTGTAAATAATTGCATATATACAAGAGGAAAAAATCCTACTGTATCAATTGTTGAAGAAAAGCTATCTAAATTGGCAGGTGGAGAAAAAGCAAAGCTATTTACATCAGGAATGGCGGCCATATCTTCTGCCATTATGCACTTTGTAAAACCAAATGGACATATAATTACATTAAAAAATATATATGGACCTGCGAATAACTTCATGGGGAGTTATTTAAAAGAAAAAATGAATATAGAAATTACATACATATCAGGAAAAGACATAAATGAGTTTAGGGAAAATATAAAAGAAAATACTTGTTTAATATACCTAGAAAGCCCTTCAAGTGTAGTCTTTAGTTTACAAGATATAAATGAAATTTCAAAACTTGCAAAAGAACATAATATAAAAACTATTATAGATAACACTTGGGCCACACCTATATATCAAAAACCTTTAAAAATGGGAATAGATTTAGAGGTTCATTCTTGTTCTAAATATATAGGAGGACACAGTGATATAGTAGCAGGAGTTGTAATAGGGAGTAAAAAAGATATAAAAGATATATTTGAAAAGGAACATGCTTTGTATGGTGGGAAAATAGCTCCATTCGAAGCATGGTTAATAATGAGAAGTTTAAGGACATTGCCTATAAGATTAGCTAAACATCAAGAAAATGCACTACAAGTTGCAAAATTTTTAGAAAGTCATCCAAAAGTAAAAAAAGTATATTATCCAGGAATTAAAAGTTTTGAGCAATATGAATTAGGAAAAAAACAAATGGATGGATATACAGGACTAATGGCTATAGATTTAGATTGTAAAGACCTTGATAAGATAAAAGGATTTGTAAATAGATTAGAGTATTTTTACATAGGCGTAAGTTGGGGAGGATTTGAAAGCTTAGTTTATGCTCCGGCTATAAGTTATTTAAAAGAGATGACTCCGGACAAGTTTGATGCTATGGGAATTAGTTTAGGAAGCATAAGACTTTCTATAGGATTAGAAAATTATAATGACTTAATATGTGATTTAGAAAAAGCGCTTAGCATATTATAAATTAAAATTAGAAAAACTATTAAAAATGAAAGTGAAGTTTTTAGAGTATCATTACATAATGATACTTTTTACGCAACGGACGGAGTCGTTGGCGACATAAAGTGGTTCCCAGACGTAGTCGCTCAAGGAAGCAAATTTTTTATTGATGAAAACTAAGCTAAATAACAAATTATATATTAAATTAAAAAAATTAAAACTTTTTAGTATGTATAAAGCGTCTATATATATGTAAGGTGAAAGGAGGTCTATAGATTTAGATGAAATTATTGAGCTCAAATAAAAAATTAAAGAAAAGAAAGTTAAAGACTATATAGTAAATAATCAAGAAGGTTTTTACAAGATAGCATATAGTTATGTAAAAAATCAAGATGATGCATTAGATATAGTACATGATTCTATATGCAAAGCACTTTCAAAATTAGATTCTCTTAAAGATGAAGAAGCTATTAAACCATGGTTTTATAAAATTTTAATAAATAGTTCTATAGACTACATAAGAAAAAATAGTAAGTATGTAACTTTAGAAGAAGAGTTGTTATTTGATGAACGCAATTCAAATGACACATATACGGATATAGATCTTCAAAGAGCATTAGAAAAACTGCCAGAAGAATATAGAGTTATTATAGTTTTAAGATACTTTGAAGATATGAAAATAGATGAGATAGCAAATGTACTGTCACAAAATACAAATACAATAAAAACTAAACTTTATACTGGACTTAGAAGACTTAAGATGAAAATAAAAACAGAAGATTATTAAGGAGTGAAGTTTATGAAGGATATAGATAAAATAAAAAATTAAAACAAAATTATAATGATATAAAAATACCTGAAAATTTAAATGAAGTTGTAAATGATGCTATAAATTCAAAACACATAAATAAGAGGTTTAATAAAAAATGGATAGTAGCTGTAGCATCTGTATGTGTTGTTATAGGAGCAGTTAATATAAATAAATCATTTGCACAAAACTTAGAAGAAATACCTGTAATAGGCAGTGTAATAAAGATAATAAACTTTTCTAATTATCAAATAAAAGAAGATGGATACGAGGCATCTATAAAAGTACCAAAAATTGAAGGTTTAGATAATAAAGATTTAGAGTATAAATTAAATAAAGAATTTGAATCGGAAGGTAAAAAATTATACGATCAATATCTACAAGAGGTTAAATCTTTAAAAGATTCTAACTCAGCAGGTCATAAAGCAGCAGAATCATGGTATGAAGTTAAAACGGATAATGATAAAATACTATCTTTAGTAATATACAATTATGAAGCACAAGGTTCTTCTAACACTACAAGAAAATTCTATAATATAGACAAGAAAAATCAGGTTATATTAACACTAGAAGGTATGTTTAAAAATGACAAATATATAGATGCTATAAGCGATAATATAAAAGAGCAAATGAAAAATCAAATGAAGCAAGATGAAAATAAAATATATTGGTTAGATGATAAAGAAATGGGAGATGAAAATTTTAAATCTATAAATAAGAATCAAGATTTTTATATAAACAAAGATGGAGAGCTTGTTATTTGCTTTGATAAATACGAAGTAGCACCAGGGTACATGGGATTAGTTGAATTTACAATTCCAAATGATATTGTACAGCCACTGATGAATTAGGGAGGATAATAATGGAAACGAGAGCTTATATTAGGGTTTTGTTTATTATAGGGTGTATAGGACTATTTTTAACCATATTTATGATGGTTCCTAGTTTAACTATTTAAAATTAAGGTATTAATATGTAAAGGGTCTATTAAGGAATGGGCTCTTTTTTTATGTAAAATAATAGTTAGAAAATAAATTGTATGAAAGAATATAAAAAATATGTAAAATTAGTAGACATTTTGGAAAAAATGATATACTAATAATGTAAAAAAGATACACTAATTAAAGGTGGAGGGGACGTATGTTTAGTATAAATAATATAATGATGGGTTATTTGGAAAGGTTATAGTAAATCCAACTAGAAAAGAATTAAGAGATTTAGCAAAAGATATGGAAAAAACAACAGAGTTTAAAAGTGCTAGTTATATAAGTGAAGTTAGAAGTAGAAGTGCTAAAAATACTTATATAGTGGATGAAATAAAAACTGGCGTAGATCAACAAGAAATAAGTAAAGCTAAAGCTGATGAAATTGCAGCTAAAGTATTTGAATATATAAAAGATAAAGAAATGATAAGAGTAGATAGAAAAATGGGTATGAGCGATAAATTTTCATATAACTGTAGATTATATATATCTAAAAAATATGCAAGAATAGCTCACATGTGGAACAATACATTATTTAATCCAACTGATAGTGAAAATCCAGATTTAGTAAGTATATATGTTCCAGAATGGCCAGAAAGAATAATGTTTGCATACCCAGAAAGTGGAGTTACGTTTATACTAGGAAGTGACTACTTTGGAGAATCTAAAAAATCTTTCTTAAGAATGGCTATGTATAAGGTAAAACAAGCTGGAGGATTAGGATTCCATGCAGGTAGTAAAGTCCTTAGAGTATATGATAAAAACAAAAAATTAAAAGATGTTGGTTTCATAATGTTTGGACTAAGTGGAACAGGAAAAACAACATTAACTATACATGATCATGAATTAACTGGAGAAGAAAAAGCTATAGTAAGACAAGATGACGTTGTATTCATGGATGAAAAAGGATATTGCGTAGGAACTGAAAATGGATTTTATATAAAAACTGAAGGATTAAATCCAGAACAACAAAGTGTTTTATACAAAGCCGCTACTAGTGAAAATGCAGCATTGGAGAATATTAAAGTTTATGAAGATGGAAAAGTAGATTTTTATGATACAAGTTTAACTTCAATGGTAGAGGAGTTATATTAAGAGAAGAAATAGATACAACAGATGACACTGTTAATTTAGAAAAGGCAAATAAGATAATATTTATAACTAGAAGAAAAGATGTAGTACCGCCTGTAGTTAAGTTAGATCCAAAACAAGCTTTAGATACATTTATGTTAGGAGAGTCTATAGAAACTTCAGCAGGAGATCCAACAAAAGCAGGTCAATCAAAAAGATGTGTTGGAACAAATCCATTTATAATGGGACCTGAAATAGAAGAAGGTATAAAACTTAGAGAAATATTACAAAACAACCCTGATATGGAATGTTTCATACTAAATACAGGAAGTGTAGGAGCTAAAGGTGATTTTGATGGTGAAAAATTAACTATCAAAGTATCTACTACTATAATGAAAGAAATAGCAAGAGATAACATAGATTGGGTAGAAGATGAAGAATGGGGTTATATGGTTCCTTCAAAAGTAGATGGAATAGATATAAATAAATATAATCCAAGAAATTATTACACTAAAGAAGAATATGATAAAATTGCAAATAAATTAAAATTAGAAAGAAAAGTGTGGTTAGCTAAATACGAAGGGTCTCCAGAAGAAAAAATAGCTGCTACTGTTTCAATATAATAAAGAAAGAGCTGTCTTTTTAAGATAGCTCTTTTTACATTTGGTAAAATACCCCACAATTAATATTATACCACGAAAAAATATAAAATATAGAATGGAAATCTGGAAGAAGTTGCTATAGAATTAAGGTAAGTTAAATATAAAACCTTACAAAAGATTAAGTATTTAACAATTGTTTATACAAGGAGGTACTACTTATGAATATAAGAGTAATCGGTAAAAATATAAATCCAACAGAAAGCATCAACGCTAAGATTGAGAGTAAGATGGAGAAATTACAACAGTACCTAAACGTAGATACAGATGTAAAAGTTACTATAAGCACTGAAAAAGAAAAACAAACAGTTGAAGTAACTGTATTACCAATAAAAGGACCTATAATAAGAGCAGAAGAAGGTCAAAAAGATTTATACTCAGCTATAGATGGAGTTTATGATAAGTTATATAAACAACTTAGAAAGTATAAAACTAGATCAAAAATAGAAAAATAGTCATCAAAGTATAAGATTTGAAAACATAGAAGATTATAATTTTGAAAGTAATATAGATGAAAAAGATATTCACATAGAAAGAGTTAAAAAGTTTTCAATAAAACCTATGAGTAGTGAAGAAGCAATACTTCAAATGGAATTGCTAGGACATGATTTCTATATGTTTAGAAATTCAGAAACTGATAAAATAAACACTGTATATAAAAGACATGGATTAGGATATGGAATAATTGAGGAACAATAAAATAAAAATCGATTGCTTTATTGCAATCGATTTTTTTTATGCTTAAGAAAATTGTACTTAACTAATTTTGTGGATAACTTATGTAAAATAATGATACAAATATTTGACATTAAAGTAAAAATAAGTAATATTAATAACATAAAAATTTAAAAGTAGATTTTATATTAAGCTATTTTCTTATAAGCAGTTATTTAACTGTAGTTTTAATTTTCCCAAAAGAGTTTACTCATCATATATATGTAGGATTAATTGGTATGTTGGTTTGCTGCTATTTAAATATAAAAACATTAAAAACATTAATAGCAAATCCGGCTAATATTAAATCTATAAAAAAGAAGATAATGGATACTCTAGAATTATTATTGCATCTATACTTCTACTGATAATGTTAATTATAAATTTATATTTAATTATTTGTATATTTTTTATAAATTTTTCTTTTCTATTACAATAGTGTTTTTTCTTCTAAATAAAATTTCTAAGTAATTATAATATGTTCCAGGAGTTATGATTCCATTAACTGCTATTAAATCCAGGCCAGCTGAACCTACAATTGTATCAGCTAATCTAACACAATTTGCAGTTAAAGTAAAATAAGTTTTAAAATATCCAGATTTAAATTTATAGTACTTACAATTTGCCTCAAGATACATTATATTTGTCTCATCTGGATAATATTCATTTGGACTGAGTTGAGCTGGACATTTACACAAATAACAATTAGATTTAATTTTATTTATTCTATTTTTTATTAACTCATGTTGAGCTTTAGTTAAAGCTAATGTAAAACCAATTAATGATCTATTAAATTGCGTATTCAAAATTTCGATATATTTATCAGTTTCAACTTCAATTAAAACACCATCACTTACAAGTGTAAATAACCTATTAGAGCTACTGTCATAAGTTCCATATGAGTATGTAGTGTTTAAAAATGCATAGATACCTATTATTCTAATTGCTGAAATCCTAAAAAATTCAGGATAAAACTTTATAGATAGTGAAAGTATTATATACAATATACCTAAACTAAGCTTGCTTAACATCGTATTTTTTCTATTAAATATATAAGATAGTATATGTAAAACTCCTATAATTAAAAGATATATTGATACCATATTTAAAGTTAAATTACTTATAAATCTTATATTAAAAAGAACTACTATTCCAAATATAAATACAGATATAGAAGATAATAATATCGTAAATGGCGAAATAGTTTTTACTTTCATGAAAACCTCCTAAATTAAATTATGTAAATTTGTATAAAAGAATTACACCATTAAATATAGACAAGTAAAAAATAGAGTTAATTTAGATAATTCATAAAAAAATTTAAATTTAAGATTTAATTAAGATTAATTTAAAGTTTAGTTTATAGACTATAATTTCACATAAGTATATAATATAGACATAGACAACGAAGGAGGAAAATTAGATGAAATCAAGATTTGAAGGTAATATTTTAGGTTTTATAGGAGTTAATATTTTAGCAGCAATTATAATTTTTTTACAATAGGAATAGCAACTCCATGGGCAATGTGCATTAAGTATAGATGGGAAATAGATAACACTACAATAGATGGGAAAAGATTACAGTTTGTAGGAAGTGGAACTGATTTATTTGTACATTATATAAAGTGGTGGATACTTACTATAATAACTTTTGGGATATATGGATTTTGGCTATATATAAACTTAATCAAATGGAGAGTTGAAAATACAGAGTTTATAAATTAATGAGGATTTTATCCTCATTTTTTGTGTTTAAAGTTAAAAACTTGTAACCTAATTTAGAGCACAATTTGAATGACAAATTATACCAAACTACTATATAATAAACATATAAAAGACAAAATATACTTTGGGGGGATTTCTTTGAAAAAAAGCATAAATCTAAATAAAAAGAAAGCTATTATAGGTGGAGTGGTAGTAATAGCTGTTTTTATGGTGGTTTTTTTAGGAATTAAAATAAAAAATAATATGAGTAATGTAAATGAAACAGCTCAAATTCCTGAAATATACACTGTTCCGGAAAAAGAAAAGATTATTATAGATGGAAAGGTTATGCCAGGAAAGTCAAAAGATTTTTTTGCTGAACCTAGTAAAGGAGACATAGAAAATATAGCAGTAGAAGATGGGCAAAAGGTTGATCAAGGGCAGGTATTATTTACTTATAAAAATGAAAATATTTCTCCAGAAATTGATAATTTAAAAGAACAAGTAACAATGAAAGAAGATCAACTAAAAGTTATTCAAGATGAAATTTTAAAAAAAAGCATTGAGGAAGAAATAACTAAATTAATGATAAGATAAAAACAATTGAAGATAAAGCTAGTTACTCAGTAGAAGCTCCTTTTGCAGGTAAGGTATATTTAACTCATCAAAATAGCAGTGAAAATGAACCTGCTCCAATTATGACGTTAGACTCTGAAGATCTTTATGTAAAAGGACAAGCCAGTGAACAAGATTTATCAAAGATAAATTTAAACCAAGAAGTACAAGTAATGGTAAACTCCACTAAAGAAAAGGTAAAAGGAAAAGTTACTTTTATAGGAGAGAGACCATCAGTTGATAAAATTGCATCTAAGAAGGATTCAAAACAAAGTCTATCTTACTATGATATAAAGGTTAATTTTTTAGAAAATCAAGATTTAAAAAATATCAAAAATGGATTCCATGTTCAAACTACTATAGAAGTGCTTAATAATCCTATAAAAGTTCCATATACTTCATTGTTACAACAGGATGAAAAGAGATTTGTATATAAGGTTATAGATGGAATTGTATATAAACAAGAAGTTAAAACTGGGGAAACTAATAATGAATTTGCGGTAATAACTGAAGGTGTGGGAGAAAAAGATAAAATAATCAAATCTTCAAATAATAAAAACATAAAAGAGGGAGAAAATATTTATCCTAGTAAAGAAAATACAATTGAAGATTAGATGATTTTATGAAAATAAATATAAAAAAATGATTATTTGTATAACATTTTGTAGAAAACATGCATATATATTATTAAGATGTTGATATTTATATATCGCATTTAATAACATAAAAAGGGTGAATAATTTTATGACATGTAACTACAAAAATAAGTTTAATAAATGTAATCCAGGTTGTAATGAGGAATGCTTAAATGACTGTAGTGAGTGTAGTAAGTACCAACAATTAGCTCATGAAAAATGTGAACAAGCTAACTGTATGATAAACAAAGCTAGTAAAGTTGCTCAGCAAGCTAAACAAGCAGAACAAAGAGCTGATTGTTTAAAACAACAAGCACTAGAAGAATGTGCAAGAGCAAATTGCTTATGGGAAGAATATAGAAGATTAGCTAAACAAGGTGAATCTTTAATGAATGAAGCTAAAAACTGTATGGAAGCAAGTGTAAAATGCTATAAAGATTGTTACAAAGAAGATTTTGGGTGTAATATGGCGGACTATGGATATAAACCATGTTTAAATGAAAATCATGGATGTAATCATGAGTGCAATCACGATTGTAGTCATGTAAATAAGTGTAGTCACAATGATAGTTGCGAATGCTAATAAATAAAATGTATTAATTAAGAGCAACACTATTTAAAATATAGTGTTGCTTTTGATTTGTTACAAAGGTTAAATAAGAAAAGTAAGAAAAATAAGAATATTAGGTATTATATATCTAATATTGATTTAATTTTAACATAGTCATATAATAAATTCATAATAAATTTTCAAAAATTTTACTTTTAATATTTAGTTTGTATGGAAATCCTAAGTATGAGGTGATTTAATATGAAGGAAAATAATATCAAAAAAAATATTAAAAGTAAAACTTACAAAAAAAAAGACGAAAAGAATTAACTCTGTTGTAAACTCTGTATTAAGTGAAAGTACTAGCAAGTCAGACCCAGATGGACACTATACAGGATGTCCTAAAGGAGAAGCGACTAGACCAATACAAGATGTAGATGATTTATAACAAGAGAAAAATTACACCGAGGAAGGAGATTTCTTATGATTTACACAACAGAAATCACAAATATGTGTAAAATAAACAAAGGACCAAACCATGGACCAGCTCCAATACCAGAAGAAGGTAAATGGGTAAAAGCAACTCAAATTACAGATATATCAGGATTAACACATGGGGTAGGATGGTGTGCCCCTCAACAAGGTGCATGTAAACTAACATTAAATGTTAAAGAGGGTATAATTCAAGAAGCCTTAGTTGAAACAATAGGATGTTCAGGTATGACACACTCAGCAGCAATGGCGTCTGAAATTCTTCCAGGAAAAACTATACTAGAAGCATTAAATACAGACTTAGTATGCGATGCTATAAATACTGCTATGAGAGAATTATTTTTACAAATAGTATATGGGAGAAGCCAAACTGCGTTTTCAGAAGGTGGATTGCCTGTAGGAGCTGGACTTGAAGACCTTGGAAAAGGACTTAGAAGTCAAGTTGGAACTATGTATGGAAGTCTTGAAAAAGGACCTAGATATTTAGAGATAGCAGAAGGATATATTACTAAATTAGCATTAGATGAAGATAACGAAATAATAGGATATGAATATGTTCACCTAGGAAAAATGATGGAAATGGTGGCTAAGGGAATTGAAGCAAATGAAGCTCTAGAAAAAGCTAAGTCTAATTATGGTAGATTTGATGAAGGTGCTAAATTTGTTGACCCAAGACATGAATAAATAATAAGGAAGGTGAACTATAATGGCTTTATTTGAAAGTTATGAAAGAAGAATAAATCAAATAACTCCAGTATTAGAAAAATACGGAATTAATTCTATAGAAGAATGTAGAGAACTTTGTAAATCAAAAGGATTTGATCCTTATCAAATAGTTAAAGATACTCAAAACATAGCTTTTGAAAATGCATGCTGGGCATATACGTTAGGGGCAGCTATAGCTATAAAAAAAGAGTGCAAAAAAGCAGCAGAAGCGGCAGAATCAATAGGAGAAGGATTACAAGCGTTTTGTATTCCAGGTTCTGTTGCAGATGATAGAAAAGTTGGTCTAGGACATGGAAACTTAGGTGGAATGCTTTTAAGAGATGAAACTAAATGTTTTGCATTTTTAGCAGGACACGAGTCTTTTGCAGCAGCTGAAGGGGCTATAAAAATAGCTGAAAAAGCTAATAAAGTAAGAAAAGAAGATTTAAGAGTTATATTAAACGGACTTGGAAAAGATGCTGCATATATAATATCAAGAATAAATGGATTTACATATGTACAAACTGAGTTTGATTATTATACAGGTGAATTAAAAGTAGTAAAAGAGAAGGCTTTTTCAAAGGGTGAAAGAAGTAAAGTAAAATGTTATGGATGCGATGATGTTAGAGAAGGAGTTGCAATTATGCACCATGAGGGAGTGGATGTATCTATAACTGGTAACTCAACTAATCCAACAAGATTCCAACATCCAGTAGCAGGAACTTATAAAAAGGAATGCTACCAAGGGGGTAAAAAATATTTTCAGTAGCTTCAGGAGGAGGAACAGGAAGAACTCTTCATCCTGATAATATGGGGGCTGGACCGGCATCTTATGGTATGACTGATACTATGGGAAGAATGCATTCTGATGCACAGTTTGCTGGATCTTCATCTGTACCAGCTCATGTTGAAATGATGGGACTTATAGGTATGGGAAATAATCCTATGGTTGGAGCTACAGTTGCAATTGCAGTTGCCGTAGAGGAAAGTTTTAAATAAATTTTAGTGGGTGTAAAATAAAAAGGTAGTGATTAAAATTTTTAATCACTACCTTTTTATTTTAAAATATTACAATTTCACATTTTATTATAAAAATATATAATAGTATTTAATGATTCATATAAGTACTTTAATAGAAAAAAACTATACTAAGAGACTATCGTTCATAAATACAAATCAACTTGATATAATAGAAGAAAAGGGGGGGGTTATTGTGAATTTAAATTCAATGGATTGCAGATTAGAAGAACAAAAGAAAAAGGTTATACAAGAATATAGATTACATTTAAACTCTAATTGTAATTGGGAATATATACACCCGAAAGGAAAGTATCAGCCTATTGAATATTTTTCACAGAAATTTGTGGAAAAACATTCTGCACTTGCTATGGTGTTTCAAATACATAAACTTTGCTTTGCTAAGATTAAATATTTTGAAAATAACGTAGATGATTTTATACCATATTCATACTCCTTTAAAGATGGATTTCAAAGATGTGAAATGCATAAAGTTCAATTTTTATACCACATATATAGTCACTATATGATTGGAATTGCTGAACTTCAAAATATAAAAGATATAGAAGAATTTAAAAAATTATGTGCTTATTTAGAAAGCTTTAAAAATTAATTTTAAAAAATAAAAAAATATGATAGAAATTAAAAAATGGGTATAAACAAAATAAACTCTTAAATAAGTAGTATTAAATGTAAAAGCTTATATATGGGACAATCCAATTATTGCTTTTGAAAATTGTGAATTTTTAAATGATTTAATAAAATTATATAGATAAAATTAAGAATATAAGATAGTATATAAATTATTTAAAGTAAATCTTTTCCAAAATAAAATTCCTATATGTAAGCTAAAAACAGCTTTTAACTTATTTATACAATCTGTATTTAGTGATTGGATAAAAACTTTATGTTGGCACCATTGGAGGAATTATATTATGGATGAAGAATTTAAATATTTAAAAATACCTGATGATAAAATAGGGATGATATGGACGCTATCTTGCATAAGTGATATATGTGTTATTGAATTTGGAACACATATAAAGACTCATCATGTTGTAGAAAATATAAACAAAATATGCGATGATAATAAATGTAAGATATATTCTATACATATTGACGAAGAAGAAAATGTTTGCAATGTATTTGAGAAATTGAAAGATACTATTATAAATTTAGCTAATGAGGTTAAACCTAAATATATTTTTATAGTAGAATCTTCTCAGCCATGTATGATTGGTGAAAAGATATTAGATGTATGCAAAGATTTAAAAGAAGTTGCAAATTGCAAGTTACTACCTATAAATATGAGCAATTTAAATTATGACTATAATATAGGGCGAGAATTTGCATTAGAATTTTTAGCTAAAAAATAGTAAAGCATAATGAAAAAGATATGAATAAATACAACATAATAGGATTTAGTATTGATAAATACAATTATTTAGCAGATATAAAAGAGTTACAAAGGATGATGAAAGAATTATTTAACAAAGAAGTAAACACTATGTTTACAATTAACGCTAGCATTGAGGAAATCGAAAATGCATCAAAAGCATCACTTAATATAGTGGTTAGAAAAGATGCATTAAAAGCTGCTAAATATATGGAAGAAGAGTATGGAATTCCATATATTTATGTAAATTTATATGGATTTAAAAATGCTATAAAATTTATAGAATCTATAAAGAAGATAGATGGATATAAATTAGATGAAGAAAAATACACTTATGAAATGGATCAAGTAAAAAAGAGATTACTTCAAGTAAAAAAGAAATTTTACTTTTATAAAGGAAGTAAAGACTGCGCTATATTTGGGGATTTTGATACTGTTTTAGGAATTAGTGAGATGTTAAAAGAATTAGGCTTTAATGTTGATAAAAAAGAAATTATTTATAAGACTTGTGATGATGCAAATATTGTAAATGAGAAGGCATATCTAGAAACAACAAAATACTTAAGCGATAAAGAGCTATTGATACTTTTAGGGGATAGAGTTAGTATCGATATGAGACATAAATCTAAAAAAGATTTACAAATAAGCAATACTAGTTTAGATTTAGTTGATAAATGCATTGATACACCTTATATTGGGTTCAAGGGATGCATGTATATAATTAATCAGATTTTAAATATAGATATAAATAGTGAAATAGAAGCTTAAATAGCTTCTATTTTTGTTTTAAAATAGAAGAAAATGTTAACAAATATATTATTTAGGCATATTATATAGTACAGATAAAAAATCTGTAGAATAAATAAAAGGGTGTGTATTTATCTATGAGTTGTAAAAAAAATATATGGAATAACTGCGAAAGTAATAAATGGGACAACGTATGCTATTACAAATGTAAAAATGGATGCTCTAAAAATTGTAATAAAGATATAGCTAAAACAAAATGTATTATAGATGATATAAGAGCTAAAAATAATTTATTAGGTAAAGACTTAAAAGATGCTAAGGAAAATCAAAAAGTTGTTAAATGTGCTTTAGATAATATAGATGATAATGTAGCTAATTTAGTTAAAGATATAGGGAATATAGAAGATGCCTTAATTAATGCTGTAAAGAGCTTAAATTGTATAATAAAAGATTTAGACAAAGCTATACCAGCACAAAATGCAGCATTAGAAGACATAAGAGATGCACAAAATAAACAAAAAGATTTAAAAGATTTAATAGACAACTTAGAATATGCCTTTGATAATACAGTAGAATGTTTAAAAGAAAAAGATGGAAACCCAATATTAATACCTTGGGATGATTGTAATGAAGAAAAACCAGACTGGGGTTGCGGTTGCTAGTTATACAATACTTTAGGAATGTAAATATATTTACATTCCTTTTTTGTGGGGTCAAAAAGTAAACAAAAGTATGTGTTAGGCATAATATGGATTACAGGCTAAAAGCTTAAAAATTTGTAAGGGGGATTTTAAAGATGAGTTATAAACAAAATGGTTGGAATGAATGTGAAAATATAAATAAATGGGAAAATGTATGTTATTACAAATGTAAGGATCATGGTTGTGATGGAGAAAATTGTAAAAAAGATATAGAGAGAACAGAAAATATTATAGATAGTATAAAAGTAAGAAATGAAGAATTAGGAAATGACTTAAGAAATGCTAAGGAAAACCAAAAAGAAGTAAAATCAGCCCTAGTGGCAATTAATGATAATGTTGGAAATTTAGCCAATAATTTAGGTGAAATAGAAGCTGCATTATCACAAGCCGCTTGTGAGTTAAAGTCTATAATGGATGAACTAGAAAAAGCTGTTCCAGCGCAAAATGCAGCTGTTAAAGATATAAAAGATGCACAAGATAAACAAAAACATATAAGTGAATTAGCTGATGAGCTAGAAAAATCATTTGGAAAAACTGTTAATTGTTTAAAGAAAAGAGATAAACCACCAGTATTAATACCTTGGGATGATTGCGAGGATGAATCTGAAGGATCTGGATGCGAGTGTGACTAATAACTAAAATAAAAAAGGTGTATTCAAATTTACTTGAATACGCCTTTTTTATTTTAGTTATTAGTTTAATAAAACTTGAGAACAACACTCATAAAATGTCAAAAAATAAGGGTGTTGAAAAAATGAAAAATTATGTATAATAGTTTGTGTAGTAAAAATTACACAAAAGTTAAAAAGGAGGAATATTTTGAAAATTACGACAATAAGAAAAGGTGTAGTAGCTGTAGTTTTATCAACAGCATTTATGTCGACAATGACAGTTTCTCACGCAAATAATTATAAGGTGTTCATAGATGCAGGCCATGGTGGAAATGATAATGGATCTGCTTATAATAATAGAATCGAAGATAATTTAAATCTTCAAATAGCTAATAAAGTTGAAACAAAGCTAGAAAAACGTGGAATAGATGTTATGACTAGTAGAAAAAGTGATGAATATGTGTCACTAAGAGAAAGAACAAATAAGTCAAACTTAGCAGATGTTGATATGTTTGTATCTATTCATCAAAATGCAGCAGAAGATACAACTACAAAAGGTATAGAAACTTTTTATTATAACGATGAAAATAAAGAGTTTGCAGATGTAGTTCAAAGAAGTTTATTAAGTAGCACTAATGGACTTAATAGAGGAGTTAAAAAAGGAAACTTACAAGTTTTAAGAGACAATGAAGCTCCAGCAGTACTTGTAGAGTGTGGGTTTATATCTAATGAGGATGAAGGAAATAAGTTAACAACTAATGAATATCAAGAAAAGGTAGCTAATGGTATAGTCGACGGAGTTATTTCTAATTTAGGATTTAAAGATGAAAAAGGTATTAAGGTTAATAAGAATGTAGCTATATCTTTATCTGATGGAGTTTGTGTAAGAAGCGGAAGAGGTAGTATGTTTAACACAATAGGATACTTATCAAAGGGCGAAAAAGTTGAAGTTTTAGACACTAAGTTTGATTGGCATAAAATAAAGTTTAATGGACAATGTGGATATGTATCTAATGTTTATGTAAAATAATAAATAGCATTTAAAAGGTTATCTAAGAAATTAGATAACCTTTTTTTGAGTCAACAAATTATATGCATGATTATTTTACATCGATGAGATGAATTATAATCATGCATATAGTTTTACAAAAATAAGTTCTATAGGAAACAAGAATGGAAGGACATTTGCAGGATTTTATATAAATAATAGTTTCATGAATATACAATAACTGAAATTGGGTAGGCTACAAATTAAATTACGAAAAACAAAAAGGACTGTTACAATTGATAAATTGGGGAACAGTCCTCTTTGAAATTTGTTTGTTTTAGGAAATATACAATATTTTAAAATATAGGCTTACTTATGAGCTGAGTGAAATGATATTAATTATCATTGTTCTAATAAAATGATAATTGTTTTCAATTAAAAAGTCAATATTAAATTGAATAAATTTTAAAAACTTAATATAAAAAATAGAGCTAACTTTTTAGCTCTATTTTTATGAACATAATAATTTTAGGATAAATTTATTGACTTTAAAAAATTTATAATTTAGCTATATTTTCTCCGAATTTAATACAAAGGTCTTTGTCATCACCTTCGGGAGCTTCGTTTACTATTACTGATTCTAATGGAAGTTCAAACCCGTATGAATCCATTTGTTCTTCCCATTTTTTCATCCATTCACCATCGCCCCATCCATAAGATCCGAATAAGCATACTTTCTTACCTGCACCTAGACCTTTTAAAGATTCGATGAAAGGCTCAAAGTCAACCTCTTCTAGATTTTCATCACCCATTGATGGGCAACCTAGTATTAATATATTTTCATTTTTTAAATCATCTACATTTACTGACTCTACTCTTAAAAGTTCAGCTGACTTACCTTGATTAGATAAACCACTACTTATAAGATTTGCCATAGTTTCTGTATTACCAGTACCACTCCAATATATAATTTTCATAGTTTTACCTCCTAAATGGAATTGATAATTAATATCAATTGCTTAACTTAATGATAATTGTTTTCGATTACTGTGTCAATATAAAAAGTTAAAATATAGCAAAAAAGTTTATAAAGTTTATAAAATATTTGAAAAATTAATAGATTCATAATAATATTAAGTTAGAGATAGGAAACTAAAGATAGGAGAGTATGCTGTGAGTAAAAAATTTTATGCAGTTAAAGTAGGAAAAAAACCGGGAGTTTATACAACTTGGGATGAATGTAAAGAACAGGTTAATAAATTTCCAGGTTCTATATATAAGAGTTTTAAAACGTTAGAAGAAGCTGAAAAGTTTGCAGGAATAAAGGTAGAAAATATATCAAAGAAATCTAAAACTAATGTTAAAAGTAAATCAACATCAGAATCTAAAGACAAAGAATTAAAGCCAATAAAAAGTAAAGCAAATGTAGATTACTTTGAAAACTACATTGAACCAGAAGATATAAAATGTAATTATGATATGATAGCTTTCGTCGATGGAAGTTATGATAGAGTATCAAAAACTTTTGGATCAGGTATTGCAGTAATTGATATTGAAAAAGATTTAATTCAAGAATATAAAACAGCAGGACATGATAAGTGGGATCAATGGAATATAGTAGGTGAAATAGAGGCTGCTAAATATGCTATAAAATTAGCCCATGATAAAGGACTAAAAAAGTTATGTATATATCATGATTTAAAAAATATTTCACTTTGGGCGGCTGGAGCTTGGCAGGCTAAAAATGAATACACTCAATCATATGTTAGATTTGTAGAAGATTACAGCAAAGATTTATCAATAACATTTATAAAAGTTAAAGGACATAGTTGTAATAAATATAATGATATAGCAGATAGATTAGCTAGAGAAGCAATAGAAGAATATTTATAAATAATAAAAACATAACTAGAAAGGATTACTTTTAGGTAGTCCTTTTTTATTTGTATTTTATTATACTTTAATAAATAATATAAAATTTAAAAATGGAATATTAGAATTGAAAATATTAATAAAATATATTAAATTAAAAATATTGGAAATGAAATTAAATATTTTAATCAAATTAGTGACAAATATTATTCTCATGTATATACTTATATTAAATAAAAAATTAAAAGGCGGGTTAATTGTGGAGAGTATAAAAAACTTTGAAAAACCTAAAAATTTATGGAATAAAAACTTTTTTTATTGTGGCAAGGTCAGTTAGTATCTTGTCTTGGAGATGCATTTTACTCTATCGCTTTAGGGTTTTGGGTTCTAGATAAAACAGGATCGTCATCTATAATGGGAATACTAATGGCAGCTATAAGTTTACCTAGGATTATAATTGGGCCTTTTGCAGGAGTTATAGTAGATAGATTTGATAGAAAAAAGATGATAATTTTAGGAGATCTAATAAGAGGGATTGGGATTTTATTTGTAGGTTATGCAGCATATAAAAACATATTAGAAGTTTGGATGGTTATTTTAATTGGAGTAATATGTGGTATATGTTCTGCATTTTTCAATCCGGCAATAAGTTCAGTTATTCCAGATTTAGTTTCTAATGATAACATAGTAAAAGCAAACTCAGCACAGCAAATGGCAGTGTCAACAACAAGTCTAGTAGGTAGCCTTTCAGGTGGGTTTATATATTCAATTCTGGGAGCTTCAGTAATGTTTATATTTAATGGAATAAGTTATATTATATCAACTGTAACTGAAATGTTTATAAGTATACCTAAAGTAGAGCAAAAAGAATCAAAATTGACATTTAGAGAAGATTTTAAAGAAGGACTAAACTTTACATTTGGATTCAGGGGTTTAGTTGTATTGCTTGCTGTATGTTTTGCGTTAAATTTTTTCTTTGCTATTTTTTCGATACTTTTAAGACCATGGTTTATGATGGAAGAATCTTTGGGAGTGGCAAGATATGGAGTTATATCTGCTTTCCAAAGTATAGGGATGATTGTAGCAAGTATATTACTTACAAATATAAATATAAAAGCTGAAAATAGAGCTAAAACAATGCTTATATCATTATTTTTAACAATTATATTTTTCTTTTTAGGAGTACTTATAAATAAATTTTATGTAATGTGCGTATGCTTCTCTTTTGGGTTATTTTTTAATACAATATCAAATACCGTTATGATGGCATCAATGATGGTTACTGTGCCACAAGATATGAGAGGTAAAGTGATGAGTATAGTGATGACTTGTTCTATAGCTATACAACCAATAGGAACATTAATAGGTGGATTTCTTGGAGATATTTTTTATCCAAGAAGTATTATGTTAGGGTGTTTTTTAATTTGTATAATAGGATGTATACCTTTATTTCTTAGCAGTAGTACCAAGAAAGTTTTAAACTATAATCCTGAGATTCAAAACTTAGAAGATATAAAGATGTGAGATATTAATAAATTTTAATGTGTAGTTGATTAACATAAAATGCATAATAATACTTTTAAAAACTGTAAAAATTATAGATAATTACAGTTTAAGGAGGTAATTTTTATGACAAATAAACCGTTAGTAAGTAATGCAAAAAAAGCTTTAAATCAAATGAAGTTAGAAATGGCTGGAGAATTAGGAATACAAAGTGAACATGTTAATGGAGCGAATAAGACATCGTATGAAGCTGGATTTATGGGTGGAAATTTAGGTGGAATGATGAGTAAAAAATTAGTTGAATTAGGAGAAAGAGAACTAATTAGAGAATATAATAATAAAAATATAACTAATTAGGCTGAAATTAATGCCCAATTTTCAAATTGTTTTTTTATGTTTAAATTTGGAAATTATAAGCGAGATAAGAGAAAACTTGATATAATATTACTTGATAGGGCAAATTCATATAAAAGATACTAAACAAGTAAGGGTTGGGGGAGAATGATACAAAAAACAAAATAAATATATTATGTATTTTAGTTGGATTAGCATGGTTTTTGCTTTTTAATATAACATATGCATCTGAAAAAGAAAAGCATGTTCTATTTATAAGTTCTTATAATCCTAATGTTGAAACGTTTTCAGACCAAATTGAAGGAATACAATCTGGAATAAGTGAAGATGTAAATCTTCAAATTGAATATATGGATTCAAGAACATTTTTAGGAGAAGAAAATAAAGAAAAATTTTATGAATTATTGAAACAAAAGCTAATAGGTAAAAAAGGATATGATGCTGTTATTTTAGGAGATGACCAAGCTTTTGGGTTTGGAATGGAACATAGAGATGAACTATTTAAAAACACTCCAATAATATTTTTAGGAGTAAGCTCTAATAATAGTATTGAATTAGCAAAAAAATCAAAATTAGTTTATGGTATAACAGAACCACAATCTATAAAAGGAAATATAGACTTAATAAGAAAACTTCATAAAAATAAAGACATAACAATTGTAACTGATGCATATTCAAATTCTCTAAATTTAGATTATAACCTAGATGTATTAAAAAAAGAATTTAAAGACACAAAATTTAATTTGATTTCTTTAAAAGATATTAGCTTTGAAGAACTTAAAAAGAAATTAAAAACTTTAGGAGATAATGATGTATTGTTTGTAATGTATGCATATAGAGACAAATTTGGAAATGTAAAGTCTATAAAAGGTTCGTACAAGCTAATTAGTGAAAGTACAAATGTACCTATATATTCAACTATGAATTATGGTATTGAATGTGGATTTGTTGGAGGGAAGGTAGTTAGTCATATTGAACAAGGAAAAGAAGCTGGTAAGATAGTTAAGGAAATACTAAATGGAGAAGAACCAAAAGAAAAAATTATTGATGGTAATAAGATAGATAATTATATATTTGATTATAATAAGTTGAAATTTTATAATATAAACATAAAAAAGCTACCAAGTGAGTCTCAGGTAGTTAATAGTCCAATTGATACTCTTTATAAATATAAAGACATGGTATATGGGTATTTATCATTAACAATAAGTTTGTTGATTGTTATAGCTTCATTAATATTATATACTATAAAAAAAATAAACTATCAGAAAGAGTTAATAAAAGCAAAAGAAACAGCAGAGAGTATGCATAAATCACAAAGTAATTTTATATCTAATATTAGTCATGAGTTAAGGACTCCCGTTGCTGTTATAATGTCTGCAAATCAAATATTAGATATTAATATACAAAAAGTTAATAACAGTTACTCGGAAAGTAATTTGAATAAAATAAATATAATAAAACAAAATTGTAATAGGCTTTTAAGACTTACTAATAATATTATTGATATAGCTAAAGTTGATTCTGGATTTATGAACTTAAAATTAAAAAATGTAGATATAATATTTTTACTAGAAAGTATAGTAACATCTGTTATACCATATGCTGATTGTAAGAGTATAGATATAATATTTGACACTAATTGTGAAGAATTAATTATGAGTGTAGATCCAGATAAAATAGAACGAATAGTATTGAATCTAATATCAAATGCTATTAAATTTTCAAAAGACAATACAAAAGTATATATAAATGTAAACGTAGATGAATATAAAGATATTCTTGAATTTTCAGTAAGAGACACTGGAATTGGAATGAAATCTAAAGACTTGGAAAGAATATTTGATAGGTTTACGCAAGTTGATGATATTATGGTCAGAAAAAACGAAGGAAGTGGAATAGGTCTATCACTTGTTAAGATATTTACAAATATGCATAAAGGTGATGTTATTGTAAATTCAAAACTGGGAGAAGGTAGTGAGTTTATAGTAATGTTACCTATACAAGTTATTGAAGCTGGCGAAGATGATGATTTTGAGATAAATTCTTATAGTTCAAGAAACTCAAAAACTGCAGTAGAATTTTCGGATATAAATTTCTAGATATATTAAAGAATGGCATGTATATAATTTAAATTATATCATGCCATTAATCTTAACCTCTTTTTTTCTGAAGTTCTAAGTACTCATTTAAAACATCATCATAAATTTCATCTTCTGTAGTTACAAAAGAAGCTCTAGTCCAAAGGCTTTCTAAATGATTAAGGTGATCAAACTCACTTCTCAAAACTTTGGAAGAACTTATCTTAAATTTGACAATAATATCATGTGGACTTATATCAGAAAGAGCATTAACTTGAAGTTTACAGTAATCATCTCCACAATATATAGATAAGATTTTTATATTTAAAAGTTCTGCTTCAGACTTTATTACATCATAAAATATTTTTTTCACCTCATCATTCTCAAAAATCTTTCTTCTATATCTAGGACAAAATATGTAGTTATACTTCAAATAACTTATTCTTTTTTTATCTATTCTATATTTTTCTCTCATATAAATATATTACATATTAAATTTAAAAACTTCAACACTCTGGAAAGTATTATTTGGATTAATACTATCAATAGATTCTTTTAATTCAATTAAAGATTTCCTATATTCTAAAATTCTTCCTAATAATAAAATACTTAGAGAGTTATGTAATTCAAATTTACTATGGTCTATATCTATAAGCTCAAAAACTTGAATGTGATTATTATTTAATATACTATCTAATAAATATTTATGTTGTATATTAAAATTAGATAAAAGTTCTTTTATATATAATTTTTCTTCAATAGATAAATTATTAAATTCATATATATTATTAGCAATTAAATTTAAAAAATTATAATAATTTTCACAAACAATTCCTAGGTAATCTAGAGTATTAATTTTAAATTTATAATGTTTTAAATGATTTTTAAGTGAATTAATTTTTGATTCTTTATCTAAAATTAATAAGTTGGTTTTATAGATTGATTATATAGATTTAAATTTTTAATATTTAAAACATCTAAAATTGTAATATTTAAAAGCATATAATCAGTAATTTTAAAGGCTTCTTTAGAAAAATTAAATATTAATTCTTCAACTTTAAAGCCTTGGTTAATAGGTAAAATTAACTCATTTATGGTAATTGCTATAAGTGATCCCAATAGAATCGATGAAAGCCTTACTAGTATTTGTGATGGATCACTCATAGTAAAAATAAAATTAGACTACCTGAAACTAAGCTCATTAAACTGAGTTTGGTTTTATGTAAGTTGAATTTATAAAAAATAAATACATCTGAAGAACAAACTAATGCAAGTGAATATATATTCCATCTGAAAATAATACCTATACAAAAGGTTAGTATAGCTCCTAATATATTTGCGAAAAACCTTTGTAAGCAATAAGTTCTAGCACCTGAAACAGTTGGAAGCATTGCAAATACAATTCCTACAGTTATTACAGTAGTTGATACTTTAAAATAATTAGTTAAATTACATAAATAAATACCTATTATAGCTGATAAAAGAATTTTTAGCGCTCTAGTTTCATCTTTTATTGATAATCTTTGTAATATAAATTTATTATGATTCATAATGAGTCCTCCGATTAAATTATATTACAATATAGTATCAGTTAGATGAATTAATTGCAACAAAAGTATCAGTTTAATATAAAAACTGATACTAAAAACAGTCTTAAAATAATTTTAAGACTGTTAAATATGAATAGATAAAACTTCAGACTCAGTTAATGTATTTATTTTTTTTATATAATCAAGTATTAAAGGGATACAAGCTGCAATCCAAGCCATAGGTCCTGCTAAGCAAACTCCAAAATATCCTAAGAATAAAGGGAGTGTAAATGCAACGATCGTCCTAGCTAATAACTCACAAACTCCAGCTAACATAGGAACAAAAGTGTAGCCCATTCCTTGAAGTGCATTTCTATATATGAATATTAAGCTAAGTGGTATAAAGAAAAATGCAACTGTAGTTAGATATTTCATAGAGTAAGCAACTACATCTGGATCAGAACCTGATACAAACAGCTTAACAAATTGATCACCAAATAAAAATAGTATAAGACCTCCCACAAGACCTATAGCAATATTTATAATAGTGCATTTTTTACACCTTCTTTTATTCTCTCTATGTTTCCAGCCCCTAGGTTTTGAGCACAATAAGTTGCCATAGTAACTCCAAATGTTATACTAGGTTGCATAACTAATTGCTCTACTTTAGACGCAGCAGTATGAGCTGCTACTACTGTTGACCCAAATGCATTAACAGCACCTTGGAGTACAATTGCGCCTATAGCAGTTATAGAAAATTGCATAGCCATTGGAATCCCAATGCTTAAATGTTTTTTTAAATAGAAACTGTCAAATTTAAAATGTTTTTTCTCAAGTTTTAATATAGGGAATTTTTTAGCCATATAAAATAAACATAAAATTCCGGAAACGCCTTGAGCAATTACTGTTGCATAAGCTGCACCAGCAACTCCCATAGATAAGTTATTATAAAAAATAAATCAAGAATGATATTTAAAATTGATGCTACTATTAAAAAATATAGAGGTGTTTTGCTATCACCAAGAGCACGGAGTATACTAGATATCATATTATAGAAAAAAGTAGCAAATACTCCTCCATAGATAACCACTATATAAGATTGAGCGTCCTCTATAATATCAATAGGTGTATTTATTAAGTGTAAAATTGATTTTGATGTAACAACACTTATAACTGTTATTAAAATTGACATAATAATAGATAGAACAATTGCACTGGCAACTGCTTTTTTTACTCCATCAATATCGTTAGCTCCAAACTTTTGAGACACTAAAACAGAAAAGCCTGAAGTAAGACCTAATACGAATCCTATTATTAGGAAATTCATGGATCCTGTTGATCCAACTGCAGCAAGAGCCTTAACCCCTAAAAATCTTCCTACTATTATAGTATCAACCATACTATAAAACTGTTGAAATATATTACCTATTAAAAGTGGTATAGAAAAGTATAAAATTAGTTTTACTGGATTACCAGCTGTCATATCTTTTGTCATAAAATCCCCCTTTGTAAAAAATATATGCTTGCATATGATATCATTATTTAAAAATTCCAACAATACATTATATTAGAATTATCAAAAAAGGATAGTAAATTATATAAATAGTTAAACCATCTTAAAGACTGTTTTCAAAACAGTCTTTTTTTTTATTCTAAAATGTCAGTTTTTGCATTAAAAAATGGTAAATATAAACATTTAATGACTAGTTTTTTAATTTGTATTGAATAAACAAATATAAGGTGGTAATTTAAAATAAAAAGGTAAAAAGGGAGGACTTAATGATTGAATCACTTACCGACAGACTTGTGTCATTTCTTGTGCTAAAAAATATAATAGACACAGAAAAATTTGAAAAATATAGAGATAAAATAAAATCTTTAATATTTTTTGGAATGAGCTTTGTAAGTGTAATTTTAGTTGGTACTATCTTCGGCAAAGTTACTCAAGGAATAATACTTTTAATATGTTATTTGATAATAAGAAGATTTGCCTGTGGATACAGGGCTAAAAATTACATTATACGATTGTTAATGTTTATGGGGATATACATATTTACTATATTTTCTAGTAGTTATGAGGATTTAACAACA
This sequence comes from Paraclostridium sp. AKS73, assembly GCF_025671395.1. NCBI lineage: Bacteria > Bacillati > Bacillota > Clostridia > Peptostreptococcales > Peptostreptococcaceae > Paraclostridium > Paraclostridium sp. AKS73. The sequence continues at coordinate 89,232 of NZ_JAIXHU010000005.1, forward strand.
TATAAGTTTTTAATTGTTTTATTTACGGTATTAAGTTGGGGATGTATATATGCTTTAGCGCCTGTAGATAATATAAAAGATAAAATGGACTTTAAGGATATATTAAAAATAAAATTATATCTAGAACAATGGCCACGATAATTACTTTTTTAACAATTATACTATTAAAGATAGAAATTATAAATGAATATGCGGCATTTACTTGTAGTGCTTTATATTGGAGTGCATTTATGCTAGTTCTAGGAACTATAAAAAATTACATAAACAATTAGGTGAAAAAGCATTTATGGGGAGATTTACAAATGAGTAAATCCTTACCTATTAAATGTTTTTTTATTTGTTAGTAGTTATTTTTAGATAAAATAAGGTAGATAATATATTATACGAATAAAATAAGCTAGAAAAAATACTATAAAAATTACACGTATAAGAGGTGAACATATGAAAATATTAAAATACTTGCTTATATTTATACCGGTAAGTATAATTGCCGAATTTATGAAGTTGCCACCAACAGTAATGTTTTTATTAGCCGCACTATCAATTGTACCGCTAGCAGGACTTATGGGAGAAGCTACAGAAGAAATAGCTTTTTATACAGGATCTAAAATAGGGGGGTTTTTAAATGCTACATTTGGAAATGCAACAGAACTTATTATTTCATTCTTTGCTTTAAAAGCAGGCTTATTTGATGTAGTAAAAGCATCTATCGCAGGATCGGTAATAGGAAATATATTACTTGTACTAGGAGCTAGCATGTTGTTGGGCGGACTAAAGCATAAAAATCAGAAATTTAATAAAAAAGTTATAGAAGTATCATCAAGTATGCTTTTATTTGCAGTTATAGGACTTTGTGTACCTGCGATTTTTACTCATACAATTAATTCTAACTTACTAAATACAAAATATGAGGGATTAAGCATTATTGTAGCTGTAATAATGTTTATAATATACATATTAAGTTTAGTATTTTCGTTTTATACACATAAAGATATATATTCATCAGAGCATGAGGAAAATGGAGAGGCTAAGTGGACACTTAAAAAATCTATATTTGTTTTAGCTATAGCTACTATATTAATAGCTATCGAAAGCGAATTTTTAGTTAGTGGTGTAGACTCATTAACGGCAACATTAGGATTAAGTGAATTTTTTGTAGGGATAATAATAATACCTATAATAGGAAATGCAGCAGAACATTCGACTGCTGTCGTAATGGCGATGAAAAATAAGATGGATGTTGCTGTAGAAATTGCAGTTGGATCTAGTTTACAAATAATATTACTTGTTGCTCCTGTATTAATATTTTTAAGCTTACTTTTTACTCCTATGAGTATTGTATTTAATCCGTTTGAATTAGTAGCACTAATCGTTTCTGTTCTTATTGTAAACAGAGTTGCAAGTGATGGAGAGTCAAATTGGCTAGAAGGGGTACAATTATTATCTGTTTATTTCATTATTGGAGCAGGATTTTTTATATCAAACCTTTAAGTGTTAAAGAATTAGAAAAATTTAAATTATTTAAATAGAAAACAAGCTCTAGTGTTTAACCAGAGTTTGTTTTATGTTAACATAAAACAAAAAGTATTAAGGAGAATGGGAAATGGTTAATATATTAGTTGCTGATGATGATTTAAGAATACTAAGATTAATAAATGATTTCTTAAAATTAGAAGAATTTAATGTATATAAAGCTGAGAATGGAAAAGAAGCAATTGAGTTGTTTGAAAAAGAAAATATATCACTAGCTATATTAGATATAATGATGCCTATTGTAGATGGATGGGATGTATGTAAGCATATAAAGTCAAAATCAGATATTCCTGTACTTATATTAACAGCAAAAGATAGTGATATAGATGAACTATTTGGCTTTGATATAGGTGCAGATGAGTATATCTCTAAGCCATTTAATCCGAAGTTACTAATTGCTAGAGTAAAAAATTTATTAAAAAGAGTTAACTCATTGAAAGAAAAGCAAATCTTTAAATATGAAGATATAGTTCTTCAATTAAATAATAATGTAATAAGAATTAGAGAAAAAGAAATTGAACTTACACCAATAGAATATGAATTAATGTTTATATTTTTAAATAATATAGGCATATCTCTAAAAAAAGAGAAATTATTAGATCTAGTATGGGGTTATGACTATTATGGTGATCCAAGGACATTAGATACGCATATAACAAGATTAAGAAAAAAACTAGGTTCTCAATCAGAGTTAATTAAAAATATAAGAGGTTTTGGTTATGTTTTTGGGCGTTAGTATGAAATCCATAAAAAATAAATTATTAACAGGTATAATACTTATAAACTCAATGATGCTAGTTGGAATATTAATATTTACTATCACCTTTAAAGATATATATATAAAGTATACTAGTTTACAATTAGATAAATTCTCAAATGAAATAAAAGTAATATTGAATGAAAATTTAGATGAAAATACATCAAATAAGCTTTTAGAATTAACCGAAAGTAAGGGTTTAAATCTAGATATATATAATAAAGAAGGAAACTTAGTATTTAAGAATAGAATGAGTATGAATAATCACATGATGGGTAAGATGAAAAACAAATATGAAGTAGTAGATAAATACTATATAAATAGAAATTTAACTTCATATATAATACATGAAAACTCAGAAAATATTGAGTTTTTATCAATCATATCGAGTACAAATGATAACTTATATACTACAGTTATTAAAACACCTATAAGTTCAATTGAAAATAGCATAAAGATAGCTTCTACTTTTTTAATAATTATTTTTATTCCGATAATAATTATTTCTATTATAATGGCTATAATTTTTTCAATTAAGTTTACAAAACCTATAAGAAAACTAAATGAAGTAACTGATAAAATTTCAAATTTAGATTTTAATGAAAGCGTAGATATAAAAACTAATGATGAGATTGAGAAATTAGGACAAAGTATAAATAAATTGTCTGACAAGATAAATAGTAGCTTAAGTGATTTAAAATATAAAAATGATGAATTAGAAGTCCTTATTAAAAATAAAGAAAAACAAGAAAATCTTAGAAAAGAATTTGTATCGAGTGTGTCACATGAGCTAAAAACTCCTATAACTGTTATAAATGGATATGCTTTAGGTTTAAAAAGTAATGTAGCTAAAAGTTATGAGGATCGAGAATACTATATAGATGTAATATATGAAGAAAGTGAAAAAATGGGCGTATTAGTTAAAGACTTATTAGATTTATATAAGCTAGAGTCTAAGACGTTTAGTATAAAAAAAGAGAATTTAAATATAAAAGACTTAATAATAGAAACTATTAGAAATTTTGAAATAAAGATAAAAGAAAAACATATAAATGTAACCTTAAATATAAATGATATCTTTATATATGCAGATAAAATTAGAATTCAACAAGTTTTATATAATTTTATAGATAATGCTATACATCATATAGATGATAACCGTATTTTAAATATAACTACATATATATGTAAGGAGAATTTAAAAGTATCTATATATAATAGTGGAGAAAATATAGAAGATGAATATTTAGATGATATATGGGACTCTTTTATGAGAATTAACAAATCAAGAACATATAGTGACAATAGAGTGGGATTAGGATTATCTATTATAAGAGAAATAATAAAGCTTCATGACGGTAAATGTGGTGTTTTGAATAAAAAAGATGGTGTCGAATTTTGGTTTGAATTAAAATTGTAAAAAATTTTTGCTTGTAACTAAGTTGTAACAATCGATAGTCATAATGATATTAAAGATAATTTAATAGGAGGTAGTTTTATGAAGTTAAAAAAAATAATATTATCACTTAGTGTTATATCAGCTATTGGATTTGGATCTATGGGAGTTATAGCAAATGCAAATGAAAAATCATCTACAGATAATTCACTTAGTTACAGATCGCAAAATAGACAAGAATGCAGACTTACGGATGATCAACAAAAACTTATAGACAAAGGTTACAACGAACTTACAAAAGATGAAAAATTAATATTTGATAAGTACTATAAGCAACCAAAAAGTAATTTAAGTGATGAAGAATTAAACAAATACTTTGAAATTCATGATAAAGTATATAAGTATTTAGGAAATGATTTTTTAGAAAATATGAAGCAAAACAGATCTGAAAGATTAAACAATAGACATATGAGAAATGGTCAAGGACAAGGTAGAGGTATGTGTAATCAACAATAAAAATTAATATAAATAAAAAATAAGGTTAGTTTTACTAACCTTATTTTTTATTTATATGAGGAAATGATAAATATTTATCGTTATAGAATAAGTAGACAAATTGCATCTATGCAATAACTTAACATTAAATTAACATAGAAAAAATCTATAACAAATATACAATGGATATAAAACAATTAACAAACTACAATTTTAGTATTGTGTCGAAATTAAAAAATTAAGATTTATATTAATTTGAGTATAAATTTATAAACTTATAATATGATTTTTTAATTAGTAACAAAATAACTATTAAAAATGAGTGAATTTATGTGTAAAAGCTAAAAGTTACAAAGTGAATTTATAATATTTAAAATAGAAAATGTAATTAAGCTATAATTTATGCTACTTTTACAATGATTATTATATAAAACAAGCAAAAAATAGCAATAAATTATAATTGTTACAAAAAAAATTTAAAAAAATTTTAAGTGAATTCACATACCTATGAATCCTTGTAATTTCAATAGATAAACATTGTTGCCAATTGTAACTCTTTTGTAACCAAATTTGATTTTTTTTGGTTCTAGGTGTTTACAAAAATAAAAAAGTATATTAACATTAATAACAAGTTAAAAAAAGTTACGAAAAAGTAACAAATACACACAATATGAATTTAAAAAGACATTAAGGTCAATAATATATAATTTTTAATTTTATTTAATTGAATGGAGGAATTTTATGAGTATGAATAAAAGAGCAAAGAAATCAATAGTATTAACATTAGGATTAGTAGTTGGAGGAATGTATGCTTCAACTAACAGCATATACGCTGCAGAGAAAGAAATAGTTACACCAGAAAAATTAAATGTAAGAAAAGGACCATCTGTAGAAAATGATAAAATAGGATCATTAGACAGAGGAATGGTTGTTGAAATATTAGAAACTAGCAATGGATGGAATAAAGTTAAACTTTCAGACGGAAATGAAGGATGGGTAAGTGGAGATTACACTGAAAAAGAAAAAGGAACTGTAACAGCTACTGAACTAAACGTAAGAAAAGGACCATCTATAGAAAATGATAAAATAGGATCATTAGCAAATGGAACTATTGTAGAAGTATTAGAGCATGAAAATGATTGGTATAAAATTAAACTTGATGATAAAAAAGAGGGTTGGATATCTGGAGATTATGTTTTAACTGAATCTCAAGCTATGGAGCAAGCTAAAAATACTAAGGTAAAAGCTGCTACAACAAATACAGTAGAGCAAAAAAATGATTCAGCTGTTAAAGAAGAGAAGTCGGAAGAAGCAGTTTCAAACAATACACAAAATAACACTCAAAATAATACTTCAAATGAATCATCAAAAACTGAAGAAACAACTTCATCAAACAACAATAGTGGAAGATTAATGACTGTAAATGCAAGTGCATATTCAGGTCATACTATAACTGCTACAGGAACAACTCCTAAGTGGGGAACTATAGCTGTAGACCCTTCAGTTATACCGTATGGAACAAAGGTTTATATACCTAAGTTTGACATGGTATTTACTGCAGAGGACTGTGGAGGAGCTATAAAAGGAAATAAAATAGATATATTCATGAATAGTGAATCTGAGTGTACAACTTTCGGAAGACAAAACATAGAAATACAAATATTAGGATAATAAACAAGAGAAGTCTCGATGGAGGCTTCTTTTTTATATGCCTTAAAAGCTGTTTAAATCGATTTTAAGAGCTTTGTTGGCGCTTTGAGAGTAACTATGCTTAAGGGATGAAAGAAAACGTAAATTTGAATAGATATGAGGACGGAAAAAAGTGGGCTTTTTAAGTCCACTTTTTTATTGACATGGCACAAAAATGAAGTTACATTTATCATGGGTGGTATTTTAATTAAACTGCACCAATTGGATATTAAGAATTTTATTATAGGAAGCTCATATCTTTTTAGAATGAGACTGATTAGTAGTATCACACTCGTTAGGAGGTGGTAACTATAAACTTTGGAATTATTGGAGCGGGGAAGATGGGATTTTCCCTGGGAAAATATTTAAAAGAAAATAATATAAATTTAGTGGGGTATTATAGTAAAAGTGAGCATTCTTCTAAAGAAGCATCAACTTTCACAAATACCAAACAATATGTTAAATTAGAAAATTTAGTACAAGATAGTGATGTTATATTAATCACTACTCAAGACTCACAAATAAAAACTGTGTGGGATAATCTAATTAGCTTTCCTATTAATAATAAAATAATATGTCATTTAAGTGGAGCAAAATCCTCAGAAATCTTTTCGAATATAAACCAATATGGTGCATATGGTTATTCAATTCACCCAATATTAGCAATTTCAGATAAATATAATTCTTATAAAAATATTTCTAAAGCATTTATTACAATTGAAGGAGACAAAAAATACATAAATTATTTAAAAAATATATTTTGTCAATAGGTAACAAGGTTTTATTAATCAATAAAGAAAATAAATCCTTATATCATGAAGCCTGTGTAAGCGCTAGTAACTTAATAGTTCCTATAATTGATCAAAGTATAAAACATCTTGAAAAATGCGGATTTGAAAAAAATATAGCTATTGAAGCTTTATATCCGCTGATTGAATTTAATATAAAAAACATAAAGGAAAAAGGTGTTTTGAACAGTTTAACAGGGCCTATAGAAAGATGTGATTTAGAAACTATAAAAGATCACTATTACGCTTTAGATGATGAAGATAAAGAATTATATACTATTTTATCTAGACACTTATTAAAAATAACTAAAATTAAAAATTGTGAAAAAGATTATTCTAAAATTGAAAAATACTTGGGGGAACAATATGAAAAATACAGTTGTAACTTTTAAAGAAGCTAAAGAAAGAAATGAAAAACTAACTATGCTTACAGCTTATGATTATTCAACTGCAAAGTTAATTGACAGTTGTGGAATCAATGGAATATTAGTTGGAGACTCATTAGGAATGGTGTGTTTAGGTTATGAAGATACACTATCTGTAACTATGGAAGATATGATACACCATACAAAAGCAGTATCAAGAGGAGGTACAAATACTTTAATAGTTGCAGATATGCCTTTTATGTCTTATCAAACATCTACATATGATGCGGTGGTAAATGCAGGTAGACTTATAAAAGAAGGAAGAGCACATGCGGTAAAATTAGAAGGCGGAGTAGACATTTTTAACCAAATACAATCGATAGTTAACTCTTCTATACCGGTTATGGGGCATATTGGACTGACTCCACAATCTGTAAATGCTTTTGGTGGATTTAAGGTGCAAGGTAGGGATGAATTAGCAGCAAAAAAGCTTATTGAAGATGCACTAGCAGTAGAAGATGCAGGTGCATTTGCTGTTGTATTAGAAGGAGTGCCATCAAAGTTAGCATCACTTATAACTAAAAAGCTAAATATACCTACTATTGGAATTGGAGCAGGTGCTGGTTGTGATGGCCAAGTACTTGTATATCAAGATATGTTGGGGATGTTTAGTGATTTTACACCTAAATTTGTGAAAAAGTATGAAAATATAGGAGAAAAGATGAAAAATGCATTTTCAAATTATATAGATGAAGTAAAAACAGAAGTTTTTCCAAGTGAAGAACATAGTTTTAAGATAAATGAAGATATAATAGAAAAACTATATTAAAGGGGATTTGGGCATGAAGATTATAAATAACATAAAAGAAATAAGAAAACAAGTTAAGGATTGGAAAATGATGGATTAAGTGTAGCACTTGTACCCACTATGGGATACCTACATGAAGGACATGAAAGCTTAATAAAAAAGGCTAGTGAGGATAATGATAGAGTAATTGTAAGTATATTTGTAAATCCAATGCAATTTGGAATAAATGAAGATTTATCTACATATCCAAGGAATATAGATAGGGATAGTGATATATGTGAAAAAATGGAGCTAGTTTAATATTTAATCCAAGTGTTGAAGAAATGTATACAGACGAATTTAGCACTTTTGTAGACTTGAATAATTTAACTTCTGGATTATGCGGGAAAAGCAGACCAACTCATTTTAGAGGAGTTTGTACGGTTGTGAGTAAGCTATTTAATATAGTAAATCCAGATAAAGCATATTTTGGACAAAAAGATGCTCAACAACTTTCTATAATAAAGCAATGGTAATAGATTTAAATTTTGATATTGAAATTGTAAGTTGTGCTATAGTTAGAGAAGCTGATGGATTAGCTAAGAGTTCAAGAAATACATATTTAAGCAAAGAAGAAAGACAAGCTGCAACTATAATAAATAAATCATTAAAGAAAGCAAAATCTTTAATAAAAGGTGGAGAAAGAGATTCTAAAAAAATAATTAATTTTATAAAAAATGAAATTAGTAAAGAACCTTTAGCCAAAATTGATTATATAAGTACAGTTGATAATAAAAGTATAAAAAGTGTAAGAACTATTGAGGAGGGTTCGTTGATTGCAGTAGCTGTTTTTATTGGAAATACAAGATTAATAGATAATTTTATTTATGAATAAATAGAGTAAATATAAAAGGGATATTTTAAAATATCCCTTTTATATTTACTCTCAAATAATCTCCATAATTTCTCCATAATTAATTTTTATAATCCTTTTATAAATTTGTAGTTTATATAACTAGAAAATAGAAACGAGAAAGAGGATTAGGATTATGGAAAAATTAACACCTAAGCATATAAAAAATTTAAACTGGAAATTAATATTAAATGTTACACTTATATTTATATTTGGACTTGTAATGCTAACAACTGCAACTCATGCAAATATAACCGGTAACTATAGAGAAATAATGAAACAATTATTGGCATTTGGAATAGGGGTTGCTTTAATAATTTTCACTATAAAAATTGACTATATTAAAATAGGTAAATCTCATAAGCTTTTTTATATATTTACTATAATATTATTATTAAGTATATGGGTACCTGGATTAGGAGTAGTACAAGAAGGGTCTAGAAGATGGATAAAATTAGGGCCACTATATCTTCAAACATCAGAAATTGCCAAGCTTACTTTCATAGTAAGTTACGCTAAAATTGCAGAAGGATATAAAGGCAAACTAAATAATATAAAACAAATAATACCAGCAGTATTAAAAGCTATGCCAGTTCTACTTTTAATGTTGCTGCAGCCAGACTTAGGAGGAACTATAGTTTTTATATGTATAATGTTTGGAATGTTATTTGTATCAGGACTTAATGGTAAAATAATAAGAAATACTATTTTAATAGGCGTATTATTATTACCATTAATTTATACATGTTTAGCTCCGCATCAAAAAGTTAGAATAGAAGCTTTCTTAAATCCTAATGATTTAAGTTATAAAGGAAATTATCAAGTTGTCCAATCTATGATAGCTATAGGATCAGGTGGTGTAAAGGGGAAAGGGCTTTATGAAGGAACACAAAGTCAAAATGGTTTCTTACCAGTACCAGACAGTGACTTTATATTTGCTGTTATAGGAGAAGAATTGGGGCTAATAGGAATGGGAGCTTTAGTGATATTATATGGAGCATTTTTATTAACAATGCTAAAGGATGCAAAAGAGTCAAAGGATTTTTATGGAACTTTAATTATAATTGGAGTAACTAGTATGTTTGCATACCAAATTATTCAAAATATAGGTATGACTATGGCATTAATACCTGTTACAGGAATAACACTTCCATTTATTAGTTATGGAGCAAGTTCCTTGGTTGGTTCATTATCAGCACTAGGTTTAGTGCTTAATGTTGGAATGAGAAAAAGAAAAATTAATTTTTAAGTAAAGTTAATAAGAGATGGGGTAGGCGATGATAAATATACTACTTGTAGATGATGAAAAAAAGATTTGTGAGTTTGTAAAAGCTTATTTAGATAAAGAAGGATATAAAACTGATGTAGCATACAATGGAAATGATGCTATCAATTATCTTGACAACAATCAGTATGATATAGTTTTATTAGACAGGATGTTACCTGATATAAGTGGCGAAGAAATTTGTAATTATATACGAAATAATTGTAAATTGATGAATGTAGCTATAATTATGTTAAGTGCAAAAACAGAAGACGATGATAGAATTGAAGGTTTTGAATTAGGTTGTGATGATTATATATGCAAACCATTTAATGTGAAAGAATTAATTTTAAGAATAAAATCTGTATTAAAACGAAGTCATGAGTTAGAGAATAGTGAAAATATAAAATTTAAAAATCAAATTGAAATAAATACAAAAAACCATGAAGTAAAAGTTAGGGGAAAAAGTGTTATTTTAACTAACACAGAATACAAATTATTATTGGTGATGGCCTCGAATCCTAAAAAATATATACTAGAGAAGAACTTTTAGAAAATGTAGTAGAAGACCATTTAGAAAAATTTGATAGGGTTATAGATAGTCATATAAAAAATTTAAGGCAAAAGATAGAGATTGATTCTAGAGACTGCAAAATAATAAAAACTGTATATGGAGTAGGATATAAATTTGAAGAAGAATAAAAAATATATTTCTCTAAATAGTCAAATTTTAATAGCATTTTCAGTTATAGTTACTTTAATAACAATTATTATTTCTATATTCATAAACTCGTCATTCAAAAGTGTCTTCAGCAAATATGTTGATGAAAATAATAAGGATGAGGTAAACCACCTTGTATTTGATTTACAAAATGTATATGACAACGATATATGGGATGTAGAAAATATAAAACTTTTAGGTGAAGATGCAATAAGAAAAGGGATAGCTCTAGAGGTGTATGACAAAAATGGAAAATTGGTTTGGAGTGTTTTTGAAGATGAAAAACTATTATCAAATCAAAGGCTAAATACAATAAAAAAGAATATGAAAAGTATTAATCAAAATTGGAATGGTAAACTTAAAGAATATAAATTTGACATATATGATAATAAGCAGTTAGTAGGGTATGAAAGGATAATACATTATGATTCTATTTATTACATGGAAGATGATCTTGAATTTTTAAATATTATGAATAAATTTATGATATTTATAAGTATAGTAGCTGTAATAAGCGTTATAATAATATCTGTAATAATTTCAAAGTCTATTTCCAACCCTATAAAAAATGTATCTAAAATTGCTAAAGTTATAGGAAGTGGAAACTATAAAAATAGATTGAATTATAAAAGCAATATAAAAGAAGTTAATGAACTTACAAAGTCTATAGATATGTTAGCTGAGGAACTAAACAAGCAAGAACTTTTAAGAAAACAGTTAACAACTGATATAGCGCATGAACTTAGGACTCCTGTAACAAATATTCAAGGACATTTAGATGCTATTATTGATGGAATTTGGGATCCAACGCCAGAGAGACTTACAAGTATAAGAGAAGAAGTTCAAAGGTTAGGAAAGTTAATAGGTTCAATTAAAAATTTATCTACATTTGATAGTTCGGTAAATGAGTTGAATAAAACTAAAACTAACTTAAGTGATTTTATAAAAAATATAACATATACTTATGAATCAAAAGCTTTAGAAAAAATATAAAAATTGAATATGAATTAAATAAAGTTTTGCATATGTAGATAAAGAAAAATTTTCTCAAGTTATAGTCAATATTTTAGTTAATGCAATAAAATACACAAACTATGGAGGAAACATTTTAATTAAAGTAGAAAATTATGATGATAGCATAAATATATCTATAAAAGACAATGGAATTGGAATACCTGAAGATGAATTAAACTATATATTTGAAAGATTTTATAGGGTTGACAAGTCAAGGTCTAAAGACACAGGAGGTATAGGAGTTGGACTTGCTATATCAAAAGCTATAGTAGCTGAGCATGGAGGAAATATTTTAGTATATAGTGAATTAGGTAAAGGAAGCGAGTTTGTAATTAAGCTTCCAGTTATGTAAATAAAATATAACTTATTTATTGACAATGATAAATTTTATATAGTATATTTAAAATAGCACAAAGAGGTGCATTAGGAAGCAACGAAGCTCCATAGATTAATCTATGGAGCTTTTTTGTACTTAAAAAAGAAAAGGGGAAATACAAATGTACAACTTTGAAATAAAGACAAAAATAAGCTGCGGTATAGGAGCTTTAGAATCATTAAAAGATATAACAAATAAAAAATATTTATAATAACAGACCCATTTATGATTGAATCTAAAACAATAGACAAAATATTAATCAATCTAGAAGGAAATGATTGTAATATATTTAGTGAAATTGTGCCAGATCCTCCAATCGAAATAGTTGTAAAAGGTATGGAAAAATAAAAGATTACTCTCCGGACATAATTATTGCCTTAGGTGGAGGATCAGCAATTGATGCAGCTAAAGCAATAATGGATTTTTCAAAACAAATATTTAAGATAAATGAAATTGAGTTTATTGCAATACCTACAACTAGTGGTACTGGGTCAGAAGTAACATCTTTCTCTGTAATAACAGATGCACAAAAAGGTACAAAGTACCCGCTTGTTTCAGCTGATTTAATACCTAATAAAGCTATATTAGACCCAGAACTAGTAAAAACTGTTCCAAACTTTATAACAGCAGACACTGGTATGGATGTATTAACTCATGCTATAGAGGCTTATGTATCAACAGATAGTAATGATTTCTCTGATGCATTAGCAGAAAAGGCAATAAAACTTGTACACGAATATTTAATTGATGCATATAAAGATGGATCAAATTTAGAGGCTAGAGAAAAAATGCACAATGCATCATGTATGGCGGGATTAGCATTTAACCAAGCTTCATTAGGATTAAATCATGGAATAGCACATATAGTAGGTGCAAAGTTCCATATACCTCATGGAAGAACTAATTCAATATTACTTCCTTATGTTATAGAATATAATGCTAATATTTCAGGATACAATAATGCATCTTACTCAGACACTGCTAAAAAATATGCACAAATAGCTAAAATGTTAGGGCTAGAATCTTCTAATGTTAGATTAGGTGTGAAAAATTTAGTAAATGAAATTAAGAAAATGCAAAAAAATATGAATATGCCGATGAAGTTAACAGATTGTAAAGTGAATAAAGTTGATGTGGAAAATTTATTACCAGAAATTGCTCAACTTGCTTTAAAAGATGGATGCACTAAGACAAACCCTAGAATTCCGAATGATTCGGGAATAATCGACATATTAAAACAAATAATTTAATAAAAACTTAATAAAATGGTTTTTTAAATATTTTGAAATAAATATTGACAAGTGGAAAACGTATATCTATAATTAAATTATCACAAGGGCGTGATAATTGATTAAAAAGCAACGGAGCTTCTTAAAGATATATTGATAGTATATATTTTTAAGGAGCTTTATTTGATTTAAGAAAGAAGGTTTCAAAATGACAGAAGAAACTAAAAACAGAGTCATTCAGGAATACGTTCCTGGAAAACAAGTTACATTAGCACATGTAATAGCGAATCCAAATGAAGATATATACAAGAAATTAGGACTTATAATAGATAAAAAAGATGCAATAGGCATACTTACAATAACTCCAAGTGAAGCATCGATTATAGCTGCAGATGTAGCAACAAAAGCATCAGGTGTACAATTAGGATTTATAGATAGATTTAGTGGATCTGTAGTTGTCACAGGAGATATAAGTTCTGTTGAATCAGCTCTTAATGAAGTTGTAGAAGTGCTAGGAAATATGTTAAACTTTACATCAACAAAGATAACGAGGACTTAAATTATGAAAAATATAATATTTATGGGTAAAACAGGTAGTGGAAAGACAACACTATGCCAAAAGCTTGATGATTTAGAAATAAAGTATAATAAAACTCAATCAGTTGAATTATACAATCAATCAATAGATACACCTGGAGAATATATTGAAAATAGAAGTTTGTATAGCGCACTTATAACTACAGCTGTAGATGCAAAAACTATAGCATTAGTATACGACCCTACACAAAGTGAAGGATATATTGCACCAGGATTTGCTAGTATGTTTGCTAAAAATGTAATAGGTATAATTACAAAAATAGATATAGCAAACAAAGATGAAATTGAGCTAGCAAAAGAAAAGCTTAAAATGGCAGGTGTTAATGAAATATTTTTAGTAGATACTATCAAAGGCATAGGTATTGAAGAGTTATTTGAATATTTAAGTTAGCTAAAGTGAGGTGGCAACATATGAAAGGAAATATATTGGTAGTCGATGATGAACCAATAATCAGAATGGATATAAAAGACATTCTAACTGATAGAGGATATAATGTTGTTGGAGAAGCATGTGATGGATTTGAAGCTGTTGAAGCATGCAAAAAGTATAATCCAGATTTAGTTATAATGGATATAGATATGCCAATGTTAGATGGACTTAAAGCTGGTAAGATAATAACAAAAGATAACTTAGCAGGAGGAATACTTTTATCAACTTCTTTTGAAGGGGATGAGTATTTAAAAAAGCAAAAGAAATAGGTGCCTTTGGATACCTAGTGAAACCTATTAATGAGAAGATATTTATACCAACAATTGAAATGTGTATAGGTAAAGTAAGAGAATTTGAAAAGATGAAAAAAGACCTCGATAAGATAAGCAATAAGTTGACTGAAAGGAAGTTAGTAGAAAGAGCCAAAGGGATACTTATAAGAGAATTTGAAATTGATGAGGAAGAAGCATATACAAGAATAAGAAAACTTAGTATGGATAAAAGAACTTCTATGCTTGAAATTGCAAAAACTATTATTATAGGTTACGAGGAATAATCATATGATAAAAGCGTTATGTCAAGAGTATTCTAACTTAAATAGTGAAGAAATTGACAAAGTAATTGATATTTCAAAATCCTTAGATCTAATGGCTAACTTTTATGAAAGCGATGTCTTTATAGACATATTAACGAAAAACCAAGAAGAGGCTATTGTAGTGGCTCATGGAAAAGCTAAAAATAATTCTATTTACAAAAATAATGTAGTAGGAAAAAAAGCTTTGAGTATAAATGAACCAGGAGTTATAAATACGCTACTAACAGGAATTACCTCAAAAGATATAAAAGCTTTGACACAAGAGTATAAACTTGTGAGGCAAAGCATACAACCTATAGAACTAAATGATAAAACAATTGCAGTGTTGATTGTAGAAAAAGACATAAGCAAAGAGTTAAAAGACGAATTTGATACAAATAAAAAAGAATCAAAAGAATTAATAAACTTAATAAAGCAAAACAGTTTTATAACTGATAATTTAAATGCTGCTATACTTGTGTTTGATAAATACGGAAATCTAAAATTTAAGAATAAAAACACTACAAAGATATATGAAGCTATAGGCATGAAAAAAGATTTAGAAGATGTTAAATATGATGATATATCATTAGAAAGTGAAAAATTTATTGATATTATAAGTAGTCATAAAATAGAACAAGTACGAGAAGTAAATATAAATTATAGCTTCTTTGAAGTAAAAACAATAGTTAGAAAATCTGAAGAACTTAGAGTTATTCAAATAATACAAGATATAACTGAATTGAAAGAAAAAGAAGCTGAATTAGTTTTTAAATCAATTGCAGTTAAAGAAACTCATCATAGAGTAAAAATAATCTTCAAACAGTAATTTCCTTGCTTAGAAAACAGAGTAGACTAACAGATAACGAAGAAGTTAAGATGTGTCTAGACAATGTAACTAACAGGGTGTTTGCAATACTATCTAATCATCACTTGCTATCAAAGCAAATGGATAATAGTATAAGCATTTTACAAGCTATAAATTTATTAATTAGTAATATCCAAGGCGGATATTGTGATGATAAAAATATAAATATATATGTTACAGGTGAAGATTTTAAAATAAATGGAGAAAAATCCAGTGCATTGCTATTAGCTATAAATGAAGCTATTCAAAATTGCTATGATCATGCTTTTGAAGGTAAAGATAGTGGGAATATACAAGTACTAGTAAATGAAGAAGAAAATAAAAATATCATAGCTATCGTTGATGATGGAATTGGATTTGAAAATGATGATAAATTAAAAACTAATTTAGGGACATTTATAATCGATAGTTATATAAAACAGGTTCTAAAAGGGGATGTTGAAAAAATATCTACTGATAAAGGAACAAAAATAATTTTTAAAATTCCAAAATAATTTAATATATGTATTAATAACTATATCTACAAGGTGGTAGTATTAATTAAGCAAAGGGGCTTAAGGTTATTGATAAGTTAGGTAAATATATGCCTAAACTTATTATAACTTTAAGCCTCTTTGCTTGTTTAAAACACACTTTGTGTATGGAGGTGAATAAATGAAAGAAGAGTTATTAAGTGTTGGAATTGATATAGGAACAAGTACTACACAACTTATATTTTCAAAGTTAATAGTAGAAAACATGGCTTCAAGTTTTTCTGTTCCAAGAATTAGTATTGTAGATAAAGAAATTATTTACAAGAGTGAAGTTTATTTTACTCCACTTATTTCTAACACTGAAATTGACAGAGATAAAATTAAAGAATTAGTAGAACTAGAGTACAAAAAAGCTAATATTTGTAAATCAGATATACAAACTGGAGCAGTTATTATAACAGGTGAAACTGCTAGAAAAGAAAATGCAAATGATGTACTTCATTCATTAAGTGGTTTTGCAGGAGACTTTGTAGTTGCAACAGCTGGGCCTGACTTAGAAAGTATTATTTCTGGAAAAGGAGCAGGAGCACATATATATTCAAAAGAGCACTCAACGAGTGTTGTGAATCTAGACATAGGAGGAGGAACAACAAACTTAGCGCTTTTTAAAAGAGGCGAAGTTTGTGACACTGGATGTTTAGACATAGGTGGAAGGCTTATAAAAATTGATAAGTCAACAAAAGAAATTATATATATATCACCTAAAATCAAAGAGATTATAAAAAATAACAAATTAAATTTAGATTTAGGAACTATTGCTACAGTTGAAAATTTAAAGCCTGTTATAGATATAATGGTTAAACTGTTGCTTGAAAGTGTAGGCATAAGACCTAAAAGTGAACTATTTGATTATATAGTTACCAACAAAAATATTAAATTAGATGAAGATATAAAATGTATATCTTTCTCTGGTGGAGTTGCAGATTATGTTTATTATGATGGCGAAATTGATGACTACTTCAAATATGGAGACATAGGTATTTTACTTGGTCAAGCTATTAAAAACTGTGAAGAATTCAAAAACCTTAAAATTATAAGATCTATAGAAACTATAAGAGCAACTGTTGTAGGAGCAGGGTCTCATACAACTGAGGTTAGTGGAAGCACTATAACATACACTAGCGAAAGTTTTCCTCTTAAAAATTTACCAGTTTTAAAATTATCAAAGGAAGATGAAATAGGAGATAGTCAACACATAAGTAAAGCAATAAAAAATAAATTAAATTGGTTTAAATTAGAAAATGATCTTCAAAATATTGTAATTGCTATTGAAGGTAAATCAAATCCTAGTTTCTCAGACATACAAACATATGCAGATGGACTAGTAGATGGAATGCAAGAAATAATCGATAGAGATTTAGAATTTATAGTTATTGTTGAATGTGATATGGCTAAAGTTTTAGGTCAAAGTATGTATTCCAAATTGAACTTTAAAAAGAATTTAATATGCCTAGATAGCGTTAAAGTTGAAAATGGAGATTATATAGATATTGGAAAGCCAATAGCACAAGGTCAAGTATTACCAGTAGTAATAAAGACACTGGTTTTTAACTAATAAAAGGAGGAAAGTCAATGATTTTACAAACGAAACTATTTGGACATACGTATAAGTTTAATGGGTTATACGATGTAATGGCTAAGGCTAATGAAGAAAAATCAGGAGATAAGTTAGCAGGCGTTGCAGCTACTTCTTCAGAAGAAAGAGTTGCAGCTAAGGTTGTTTTATCTAATATAAAGTTAGAAGATATAAAAAATAACCCAGCGGTACCTTATGAAATAGATGAAGTTACAAGAATAATAATGGATGACTTAAATGAAAAAATATATGAGGAAATAAAAGATTGGACAGTATCAGACTTAAGGGAATGGTTACTAGATTCAAACACTACAGGTGATGATATAAGCAGAATTTCAAGAGGATTAACTTCTGAAATGATAGCTGCAGTTGCAAAATTAATGTCTAATATGGATTTAGTTTATGCTGCTAAAAAAATAATAGTAAAAGCACATTGTAACACAACAATAGGAGAACCAGGAACTTTATCGGCAAGACTTCAACCAAACCATCCAACAGATGATCCAGATGGAATATTAGCATCACTTTTAGAAGGATTAACTTATGGAATAGGAGATGCAGTACTTGGGTTAAACCCTGTTGATGATTCAGTTGAGAGTGTAACTAAAGTTTTAAAAAGATTTGAAGAAGTAAAACAAAAGTTTGATATACCTACTCAAATTTGTGTACTTGCACACGTTACTACTCAAATGGAAGCTGTTAGAAAAGGTGCTCCAACAGACCTTATATTCCAATCAATTGCAGGTTCTCAAAAGGGAAATGAAGCATTTGGATTTGATGCTGCAACAATTGAAGAAGCAAGACAATTAGTTTTAAAACAAGGAACTTGCACAGGACCAAATGTAATGTACTTTGAAACAGGACAAGGTTCAGAACTTTCATCAGAAGCTCACCATGGAATAGATCAGGTTACTATGGAAGCTAGATGTTATGGATTTGCAAAGAGATTTAATCCATTCTTAGTAAACACAGTTGTTGGTTTTATAGGGCCTGAATACTTATACGATGCAAAAGAAGTTATAAGAGCGGGACTTGAAGATCACTTTATGGGTAAATTAAGTGGATTACCAATGGGCGTTGATGCTTGTTACACAAACCATATGAAAGCAGATCAAAATGATATAGAAAATTTAGCTATTTTATTAACAGCAGCAGGATGTACATACTTTATGGGAATACCTCATGGAGATGACGTAATGCTTAACTATCAAACAACAGGATACCATGAAACAGCTGCTCTTAGAGAAATGTTTGGATTAACAGCAATTAAGAAGTTTGACAGCTGGTTAGAAAATATGGAATTTAGTAAAGATGGTAAGTTATTAGAAAAAGCAGGAGATGGATCTATATTATTAGGATAGGGGGCTAAGTTATGAACGAAAAAGATTTAAAAACATTAGTAGAGCAACTAGTTGGCCAAATGGTTGGACAAATTGATGCAAACTCAATAAACGAGGTAACAAAGCAAGTTACTACACAAATAGATGGAAATGATGAATTTATAGAAGATATAACAACAGTAGATATAAAGAAACAATTATTAGTTGAAAATCCAAAGGATAAAGATGCTTACTTAGATATGAAAGCAAAAACTCCTGCAAGATTAGGAACTGGAAGATGTGGAGCAAGATATAAAACAGCTACTGCACTAAGATTTAGAGCAGACCATGCTGCGGCACAAGACTCTGTTTTCTCATATGTTTCTGATGAATTTATAAAAGAAAATAACTTATTCGAAGTTGAAACACTTTGTGAAAGTAAAGATGAATATATCACAAGACCAGATCTTGGAAGAAGATTTTCAAAAGAAACTATGGATAAAATAAAATCTAAGTTTGGAACTAATCAAAAAGTATTATTAATGGCAGGAGATGGATTAAGTTCAGCAGCAATAGAAGCTAACTTAAAAGATATAGTACCAGCTATAAAGCAAGGTTTAAAAATGTATGGAATAGATTCTAGTGAAATATTATTTGTTAAACATTGTAGAGTTGGAGCTATGGATCATCTAGGAGAAGAATTAGGAAGCGAAGTTATATGTATGTTAGTAGGAGAAAGACCAGGTCTTGTAACTGCAGAATCTATGTCAGCATACATTGCATACAAACCATATATAGGAATGGCAGAAGCTAAGAGAACTGTTATATCAAATATCCACAAAGGTGGAACTACAGCAGTTGAGGCTGGTGCACACATAGCAGAATTAATAAAAACTATGTTAGAGAAAAAAGTTTCAGGAATAGATCTTAAGTAATCTATATAGGAGGAGTTAAACTATGAAAAATGATGCAATACGCCCTAATGTCCTAGGAGTAAAGATAATTTCAAATGTAAGTTTGGAAATGGCTAAAAAATTAAATTTAGAACAACATCATAAAAGTTTAGGATTAATAACAGCTGATTGTGATGATGTAACATATACTGCTCTTGATGAAGCAACAAAAGCTGCTGAAGTAGATGTAGTTTATGCAAAATCAATGTATGCAGGAGCGGCAAACGCTTCAACAAAATTAGCTGGAGAAGTAATCGGGATTATAGCAGGACCAAGTCCAGCAGAAGTAAGAAGTGGATTAAATGCAGTTTTAGATTTTATGGAATATGGAGCAACTTTTATAAGTGCTAATGATGATGATTCAATAGCATATTATGCTCACTGTGTTTCAAGAACAGGAACTTACCTTTCAAAGGTAGCAAACATAAGAGAAGGAGAGGCGTTAGCTTATCTAGTAGCACCTCCGCTTGAAGCAATGTATGCTTTAGATGCAGCACTTAAAGCAGCAGACGTTTCTTTATGTGAGTTATTTGAACCACCTACAGAAACAAACTTTGCAGGAGCACTTCTTACAGGTTCGCAGTCAGCTTGTAAGGCAGCGTGTGATGCTTTTGCACAAGCTGTTATAGCTGTAGCAGACAACCCAACAGGATTTTAAGGTTAGATAATGAATGCTTTAGGATTAGTTGAAACAATTGGTTATGTTGCTGCGATAGAAGCTCTAGATGTTTGTTTAAAATCTGCAAGCGTAGAAGTTGTTGGAATACAAAAGGTAGGACAAGGCATAGTTACAATTGAAGTAAGTGGAGATGTTGGAGCCGTAAAGTCAGCAGTAGAAGCTGCTAAATATGCTGCTGAGAAAGTAGGCGTATTAAGAGCTACACATGTTATACCAAGATTACATGCAGATGTACATGATGCTTTATTTAAAAAAGAATATATTAAAAGTGTAGAAGAAGAAACTGTACATGAAATAGAAGAAAAAGAAGTAGAAAAAGAAGTTGAAATAAAAGAAGTAGAAGATATTCAAGAAGAGATAGAAATAGATAGTGTAGAGGTAGAAAAACACAATGAGAAGAAAGATGAGTTAGAAAAACCTAATTTATCAAATCTTAGTGTAAAAGAACTTAAAAACTTAGCTAAGTCATTGGGATCAAAGAAGACATATAAAGAATTAAATGCTTTAAAGAAAGAAGAATTAATTTCTTTAGTAGATAAGTTTTATAGAGAGGATGAGTAAAAATGACACTTTTAGATAAAGATTTAGTATCAATACAAGAAGTTAGAACTCTTGTGAAAAATGCTAAAGCTGCACAGCAAAAACTAGAATCTATGAATCAAGAACAAATAGATAAAATAGTAAAAGCTATTGCAGATGCAGGATTTGAAAATGCTGAAAAGCTAGCTAAAATGGCTAATGAAGAAACTGGATTTGGAAAATATGAAGACAAAATAATTAAAAATGTATTTGCATCTAAGATGGTTTATGAAACTTTAAAAGATACAAAAACAGTTGGGATAATAGGTGAAGATAGAGAAAACAAAACAATAGATATAGCAACACCGGTTGGAGTAGTAGCTGGACTTATACCATCAACTAACCCAACGTCTACTGTAATATATAAAGCTATGATTGCTTTAAAAGGTGGAAATGCTATAGTATTTTCTCCACATCCAAATGCTAAAAAGTGTATCCTTGAAACTGTAGAAATAATAAGAAATGCAGCAGTTAATGCAGGATGCCCAAAAGATGCAATAGGATGTATAACAATACCTAGTTTACAAGGTACAAGTGAATTAATGAAGCATAAATTAACTTCATTAATACTTGCAACAGGTGGAGAAGCAATGGTTAAAGCTGCATACTCATCAGGAACACCAGCTATAGGAGTTGGACCTGGAAATGGACCAGCCTTTATAGATAAAAGTGCAGATATAAAGGTAGCTATTAAAAGAATAATAGATTCTAAAACATTTGACAATGGAACTATATGTGCATCAGAACAATCTATAGTAATAGAAGAATCTATTGAAAATGAAGTTGTAAGTGAACTTAAAAATCAAGGAGCTTACTTATTAAATGAAGAGGAAAGCCAAAAACTTTCAAAATTCATAATGAGAGCTAATGGAACTATGAATCCTCAAATAGTTGGGAAAAGTGTTGAAACTATTTGTAAATTAGCAAATTTAAACAATGTACCAAGTACAGCTAAAGTTTTAGTGGCAAGAGAAACAAAAGTAGGACCGGATGTAGCTTACTCTAGAGAAAAGCTTACACCAATACTTGCATTCTATGTAGAAAAAAATATAGATTCTGTAATAACTAGATGTAGAGAAATACTATTAAATGAAGGTGCTGGGCATACATTCTCAATGCATGCTAACAATGAAGAACTAGTAAAAATATTTGCTCTTCATATGCCAGTATCTAGAGTTTTAGTAAACACTCCATCTACTCTTGGAGGAATAGGAGCTTCAACAAACTTAACTCCAGCTCTAACATTAGGATGTGGAGCTATAGGTGGAAGTTCAACATCAAACAATATAGGCCCACTTGATTTAATAAACATTAAAAAAGTAGCTTATGGAGTTAAAGAAATGGAAGAAATAAGAGGAGATAGACCTCAAAATACAAATGCAAACATATCTTTAGGTGATAACGAAGATTTAATAAATATTTTAGTGAAAAGAATAATTGAAGAATTAAGATAATTAAAAAGTATACTAAATAAAAAATTAAAATAAACTATAAAAATTTTGGAGGATAAGATTATGGCAAACGCAAATGCATTAGGAATGATAGAAACTAAAGGATTAGTAGGAGCAATAGAAGCAGCAGATGCAATGGTTAAAGCAGCAAACGTTCAATTAGTTGGAAAAGAACAAGTTGGTGGAGGATTAGTTACAGTAATGGTAAGAGGAGATGTTGGAGCTGTTAAAGCTGCAACAGATGCAGGAGCAGCTGCAGCTGAAAGAGTAGGAGAATTAGTATCAGTACACGTTATACCAAGACCACACTTTGAAGTAGACGCTATATTACCAAAAGTTAGCGAAAAGTAATAAAAATTTAAGTAAATAGGGGTTGTTTCAATTGAGACACCCCCTTTTTACACATCCGATAGGAGTTGTGAGGATATGGGTGTTTTAACAGAAAGTGAAGTAAGAAAAAAATAGGACATACAGATGTAAAAGAGTTTTATATAGAAAAGGGACAAATTATAACTCCTTCAGCAAAATCGTATTTAACTGATAAAAATATAGCTTTAAAATACGTAAACTCATTAGATGAAATAGAAAAAATAAAACTAGTGAAGATAAAGCTGATGTAAAACAAGAAAAAAGATATAAGTATGTTACTGTATTTGGAGCTAACTTAGACGAAAAACCTGAACATATGACTTCTTTAAACGGTAATTTACTTGTATTTAAAGATCATAAAAGAATTATTTTAAGAGGTAAGGTAGATTCCTTAGAAGCTAGAATTTTACAAGCTCAGATTTTATGTCAAAAGCATGAAATGAAAAAGTTACTAAAAGATCTTCAGGAAGTTTTAGTGTTTGTTAGAACTATAATGAGATATGAAGTTTTAGAAGAAAAATTAGAAGAATTTAAACTTTTAGGATTGACACCTGAAGAACTAAGAGAACAATCTCATTATCCTAAAAAATACTTTGGAATAGGTCATGAGTTTCCAAATTATGAAATGGGAGAAATGGTAGTTGAGATAAATAGTATAAGAACACTAACAAGAGAGGTTGAACTTGCTGCATATGAAGCTTTCAAAGGAGAATATGGACAAGTTGAAAGAGAAGATTTAATAAAAGCTTTAAACCGATTATCCTCAGTATTTTGGATTATGATCTATAAAATTAGAACAAATAAATATAAATAGTTGGAGGATAGCATGAATATAGCATTAGATAATATCGTAGATGAAGTTGTAAAAAGAGTAAAAAAAGAAGCGTTTATAGAAGTTGAAGCATCTGGAAGACATATTCATTTAAGTAGAGCGGATATAGATAAATTATTTGGAGTAGGTTATCAACTTACAAAGATAAAGGATTTATCTCAACCAGGGCAATATGCTTGTAAAGAAAGAGTTTGTATAAGTGGACCTAAAGGCGAATTTAAAAATGTTATAGTACTTGGACCAGAAAGAGCACAAACTCAAGTTGAAGTATCTTTAACTGATTGTTCTCAATTAGGATTAAAAGCCCCTATAAAGCAAAGTGGAGATTTAAACGGGACATTAGGGATAAAAATATACACAGAAAAAGATAGCATTGAATTAGAAAAAGGTCTTATGGTAGCAAAAAGACATGTGCATATGAATGAAGAAGATGCTAAAAAGTTCAACGTTTCTGACAATGAAGTTGTAAAGGTTAAGGTATTTGGAAAAAGACCATTAATATTTGATGATGTTGTTATAAGAGTTAACAAAAACTTTGAGACATTTATGCATATTGATTATGATGAAGCCAATGCATGTGGATTTAGCAAAGGATGTTTAGCTAGAATAATAAAAAATAATCTATAAGGTAGGTGATATGTATGGATTATGATAAGCTTATAGAATTTATAGTAGATGAAATATATAAAAAACTTGAAAATCAAGCTATAAAAGACAATAATGATCTTCCTAAGTGTGTATTAATGTGGGAAAGAGATGAAGAAAAATATAAATTCTTAAATGATAAATTTAAAGTTTTAAATTATAACAAAGATATAAAAGATTGTGATGTTTTAGTAATATCAAGGCTTTGTTTGAGAGGGCTTTGTAATTTAGCTATGGGAAATAGCGTATCAGATGAAGAACGTTTTATATTAAAGATGATTATGAGCGGAAAAAAAGTTTATGTAATGGAAGATGGACTTGAATATAAAAGGTACAAGCAAACAGCACCTAAGACTTTATATAATAAATATTTAAACTTTGAAAAAGAAATTAAGAGCTATGGAGTAGAAATTATAAATAACCCTAAAAGCATATTAAATGAAACTAAGGTTAACTACAAAGAGGAATATGTAAAAGACAATACAGAAATTAAAGTAAATGTAAATTTAACTGAGAATACACTTGATTTGAGAAGTAAAAAACTTATATCAGAATCTGATTTAAGAAAACCTCAAATAAATGGTATAGATAAAATTTTATTAGGGAAGAGAAGTTTAGTAACCCCACTAGCTAATGATTTTATAAGAATACACAACTTAAAAGTAGATAAAGAGTAAAGGAGATATTCTTATGGAAATTGGAAAAGTAGTTGGAAACGTTTGGGCAACAAGAAAAGATGAGAAATTATGTGGACAAAAACTATTAGTTTTAAAACTTTTAAAAGATAACGATTCATATTGTGATGGATTTTTAGTTGCAGCTGATAATGCAGGAGCAGGCAATGGAGATTTAGTATTAGTAACAAGAGGATCTGGAGCTAGAGAATCTTTGGAGGATAGATCTATACCAGTTGATGCTACTATAGTTGGCGTTGTAGATTCACTAGAGGTACATGATGAATAAAAGCATAGGCTCTATAGAGTTTAGAAGTATTGCAAAGGGAATTGAAGTATCTAATGAAATGGTCAAAAAATCTTATGTTGATATATTATACTTAAAAAGTATTTGCCCTGGAAAGTTTATAATAATTATAAGCGGTGATACAGGAGAAGTTAATACCGCTATTGAGTATGGACTTAGTATATCACAAGGGTTTGTCGTAGATAGTTTTGTTATAAACTCAGTACACGAAAGTATAATAGGTGCATTAAAAAACAAGTATGAACCTATAAATGAAGTTAATTGTATAGGGGTTATGGAAACTAGC
Source organism: Paraclostridium sp. AKS73 (assembly GCF_025671395.1). Taxonomy (NCBI): domain Bacteria; kingdom Bacillati; phylum Bacillota; class Clostridia; order Peptostreptococcales; family Peptostreptococcaceae; genus Paraclostridium; species Paraclostridium sp. AKS73. The sequence continues at coordinate 115,231 of NZ_JAIXHU010000005.1, forward strand.
AAAGTATGTGCAGGATTAAAAGCATTAGACAAAACATTAAAAAGTAGCGATACAACCATAATTAAACTTCAATTGTCATTTGCAATAGGTGGAAAACTTGTATATATAGTTTGTGGAAGTTTAAGTAGCGTAAATTACGGAATAGATGAAGGTAAAAAAGAGTTGAAGGACAAAGATGTGATACAAGCTTTAGTAATGCCTCATGTAGATGAAAAAATAATAAAACATTTAATAGGGAGAGGATAGCCATGAGTATAAATGAAATTATAATCTATATAATGGTAGCATTTATGGTATTGGGTGCTATAGATAAGTGCATAGGCAATAAATTTGGGTTAGGTGAACAATTTGAAGAAGGTATTGTTGCTATGGGATCACTTGCAGTTGCAATGGTAGGGGTAATATGTTTAGCTCCAGTACTAGCAGATGTATTAAGACCTATTATAGTTCCTGTATTTGATATGTTAGGAGCTGACCCAGCTATGTTTGCAGGTTCTATATTAGCAAATGATATGGGTGGAGCACCCCTAGCAATGGAACTTGCAAAAGATCCAAATGCAGGATTGTTTGGAGGACTTATAGTTGGAGCTATGATGGGACCAACTATAGTATTTATAATACCGGTAGCACTTGGAATAATAGATAAAGAAGATCAAAAATTCTTAGCAACAGGAATTCTTGCAGGAATAATAACTATACCTATAGGAGCGTTTATAGGAGGGTTAGTTGCAGGATTTGATGTAATGATGATAATTAAAAACTTAATTCCTATAATAATATTTGCAGCAATAATAGCTTTAGGATTATTAAAGTTTGAAAGTGCAATGATAAAAGGATTTACTTACTTTGGTAAAGGTGTTGTAATAGTAATAACTTTAGGACTTGCAGCAGCAATAGTTGAAGCTTTAACTGGAATTGTTGTAATACCAGGAATGAACCCTATTAGCGAGGGAATAGAAATTGTTGGAGATATAGCTATAGTTTTAGCAGGAGCATTCCCATTAGTATTTGTTATAACTAAAGTTTTCAATAAACCACTTATGGCTTTAGGAAAACTTTTAGGAATGAATGATATAGCAGCAACTGGATTAGTAGCAAGTTTAGCTAACTGCATACCTATGTTTGGTATGATGAAAGATATGGATGATAGAGGTAAGATTATAAATGTAGCATTTGCTGTATCTGCGGCATTTGTATTTGGAGATCATTTAGGATTTACTGCTGGATTTAATGCTGAGATGATAGCACCAATGATAGTAGCTAAGTTAGTTGGAGGAATTACTGCAGTTATTTTAGCTATGAAATTAGCAAACAAGATGTTAAAAAAGGAGAATGCTTAAGATGGATATAAAGAATTTAGATAAATCTATGTTAGAACAGTTAGTAAGACAAATAATACAAGAAAAGATAAATGGAAGTGAAAATAGTGTTGACTTTCTAAGAGATAAAGATGAAAGTGGAGTAATTTCTATAAAACTTCCAACTGTAAAAGTTGATGAGTCAAATAGATTAGATACAGGAAATCCAAGTGATGTAGTATATACTAAAGACTTATTTACATTAGAAGAAAGTCCTAGATTAGGATGTGGAATAATGGAGATGAAAGAAACTACATTTGATTGGACATTAGATTATGACGAAGTAGATTATGTAATAGAAGGAACTTTAGATATCATAATTAATGGAAAAACGGTATCAGCATCTGCAGGAGAGTTAATATTAATACCAAAAGGTAGTAGTATACAATTCTCAGTTAAGGATTATGCTAGATTTATATATGTAACTTATCCTGCTGATTGGGCTTCACAAAATTAAGCTAAGTTTAAAAATTTTGTAGTTATGAAGGTGGTAACAGTAGTTTTGCTTCCAAAGCTGGAAAGATGCTTTGAAGGTCGCTAAAACTTCTATTACCACTTTCACTATTTGTTTTTGCTATTTTAATTTATATTTCAAACTCTGCTATTTTAGTTACTGCTACATAAATTTTAGATATAGCATACCAAGTAGCAAAATCAACGTTTCCGCTTTGATTCATTCTAAATATTTCTTGGAATTTACGAACACTTTCTTGTGTTTTTGGACCGTAAATACCATCAACATCAACTTTAGGTAAAGCAGGATAAGCATTGGCTATAGCATTTAATTGATTTTGTATAGTTCTAACTGGTTCGCCTGTAGACCAAAGTGTAAGTGTATATCCTGGGAATGAAGAAGGAACTCCTTTTATCATATCCGTACCTTGAAGTCCTATATCTTGGCCGTAGTAATATCTTAAAATTTCATCAAACTTATAACCTTGATCTCCTAGATACTTACTTCCCCATTGAGTCATTTTACCAGGGCATTGAGTTTGAATTCCATCGCAGTATTGAGCTAATAGGGGTTGAGGATTTCCTTTTGGTCTTTGAATATATACATTAAATATATTATCAACAACGATACTTATAGTATCGAAAATATTTCTATTGTATATAAATTTATGGTCATATGCTGTAGTAGATGTAATTGTAAAATCATATCCCATATTTCTATACCATTCAGTATAAACTCTATTTAAAGTAAATGAAACTATAGCTACTACATTTGCATATATTGTTTCTGTTGGCCATGTAGCGTAAATCTCAGAGCTTGCAACGTTTTTAATATAATCTCTAAACGGGATCCAATAATTAGGTGCATTTTTATCACTTGGCATACCATCATGAACTATTATATATTCTGGAACTACAACATTTGATAAAACAAATGGTATTGGTTTTAAGTCGTCTTCAAGTATTGTAGGTTGATAATTTCCGTATAATACGTTATCACTAATTTTATAAATTTTTTTAGTTTTAGTAGTAAAAGCAGATATTTTTGAAAGTGAAATATTTTGAATAGCTTCTACAAGAGGAAGAATTTGAACTCCTTGTATTACAACTGTTTGATAACCTTCTTTAGATATTGTTAGTATATACGTACTGTAAGCCCTAGGTGAATTAGGAACTTGAGAGTAAATAAAATTTGGTGCATCTAATGAAATTTTTTTTATCATACCGGATGAATTGGTAATGAGATTTTTATAAATATATTTGCTTTTTGTGCTTCCTTCTTTAGGAATTGCACATATATTTATAGAAACTCCTTCAATTGGGAAGTTTGTAATTTCATCAGTCACTTTAATCGTCAATAATCCCTTATACAAAAAAATCCCTCCTAAATAATCTATTAGTTTATATGTATGTATAAAATATTTAAAGTGTACCAGTTGTATTATTAAATTGAACTTATGATATAAATGAATAAATTTAATAATGTAAAATTTATGAAACAGAAGGTAAAAAGGAGCTATATGTAGAATTATTATATTTGAAGTACATTTAAGTAAGGGCAGGGAGACTTTTTAATGAAAAAAAAGCGGGGAACGAAAAAATATATTTTTATATTCATATTTGTTTTTATAATCTTTTTCAAAGTTTTTAATTATAGGGTACAAGCATATGAAGCATACGAAAAAGAATCTAGAGGATTTAACGTTTTGGTATTAAACTCATATAATCAAGGGCATCACTGGGAAGCAGCTATAATGGATGGGCTAGAATCTTATTCTAAAAAAAATCCTGATGAGAGTATAAACTTTAAAATAGAGTACCTAGATTTTAGAAACAATTATAATGACGAATATATAGAGTCATTAAAACATATGTTAAATGAAAAGTATCCAAGGGGAAGTATAGATGCTATATATACTGTAAATGATGAGTCTTTTGAAGTATTTAATAAAGAAGTTTTAAATCAAAATAGCAGTTTTTACAAAATTCCGTTAGTATTTAGTGGAGTAGATGGAAAATTAGATGGAAGTAAAGAAGAAAAAATACATGGCGGGTATATATCATGGTGATGATAGTTTAAGTTTAATGAACTTGGTCTATTCACTTAATCAACAAACTAAAAATATAAATTTAATAGTTGAAAAGTCTAAGTATGGAGAGTCTATAAAAAGCGAGATTAATAAATTGATAGACACTTATTTAAACGATCAAATAGATATAAATTACATACAAAGCAATTACAGTGAAGATATAATATCTAAATTAAAAAAGTCAGATGATAAGCCAGATACTATAAACATTATAGCTGGTGAATTTCAGTGCAAAAAATCAAGTGGATATGTAGAACCTAAGGATTTAATACGTGATATTAAAAAGTATAGTAGTTCACCTATATATTCAAATGATCAGACTTATCTACATGCAGGTATTATTGGAGGACACGTAGATATAGGACAAGAGCAAGCGAAGATTATATGTGATATGATAGTAAAAATAAAAAATGGAACTCCTATTGAAAAATAAAAGATGAGGTAGAGCCATCTGCAAAGGCGTATGTTGACTATAAAAGTATATATGAATATGATATAGATCCTTTTGATGTAGGAACAAATGTAAACTTAATAAATAAAGGGCAATATGAACTATTAGCTCCAACATGGATGAAATACTTATTGCTTATTTTGCTTGTATTTTTTTTAATATCTATTGTATTTGTTACTAAAGCAGCTTCAATGTATAGAAAAGATATAAAAAAACAATTAGAAGACGAAGAAAAAGCAAAAGAACGTGAAAAATTAAAGTCTGACTTCATAGTTAACTTAAGTCATGAATTAAGAACACCTATAAATATAATATTGGGCACAACTAAACTTTTAGAATATAATATATCTAAGGGGAAAGCTAAAGAAGATGATGTCATAGATAAATTAGAAAATATAAATCAAAACTCATACAGATTATTAAAAATATCAAATAATATAATAGATATGACGAAAGCTGAGTGTGGAATGCTTAGCTTGAATTTAGAAAATTGTAATATTGTTAGTATAATAGAGGATGTTTTTGAATCAAGTATTGAATTTGCAAAAATAAAAAATATCGGTATGATATTTGACACGAAATATGAAGAAATAATAACAGCCATAGATGTTTATCAAATGCAAAGGGCTGTGTTAAATCTTTTATCAAATGCAATTAAGTTTACAAATGAAAATGGTGTTGTAGAGTTATCGATATATAAGGATAAAGAGGATATCATTATAGAAGTAAAAGATAATGGAGTAGGAATACCCGATAATAAGATAAACTATATATTCCAAAGATTCTACCAAGTCGATAACTTATATACTAGAAAAAATGAAGGTAGTGGAATAGGCCTTTGTATATCAAAAGAAATAATAGAAATTCATGGAGGCAAAATAGAGATAGAAAGTAAACTTGAAAAAGGTTCATTATTTAGGATAATTATTCCAATTAATATTGATGAAAGTTTGCCTGAGTATGATCCTTCAAATAATGTAGATACAAATAAAATTGTGAATTTGGAAATGTCAGATATTTAAAAGAATATAAAAAGAAGCTGTAAAAACAGCTTCTTTTTATTTAGTCATTTATTTTCATTATAAACTTAACTTTTCCATCCATATCCTTATTAAGGCCAGAGAAGTTATTATAATCTTTAGATAGTTTAACCATTTCATCTTTAACATCTACCAAACCTTGTATATCAGATAATTTAGTATTTCCTTCTTTATAGATTTTATCTAGCCCATCTTTTTTTAATTTATTAACCCCTTTATATAATTCGCTAGATCCTTTTGCTAGGTCATTTGTTCCTTTTAAAAGTTTGCTTGAATTATCATTTAAAGATTTAGTACCATTAACTAAACTTTTACTACCTTGAGATAGTTGGTTAGTACCTTTGCTTAGTTCACTTGTTCCTGCAGCCAACTTTTTACTACCATCTTCAAGTTTATTAGTAGCTGCTGATAATTGTTTTGAACTACTGCTTAAAGTTGAACCAGCATCTACTAAAGATTTGAAATTAGAGCTAAAACTATTTGAACCGGATTTTAATTTTTCTAGTCCAGCGCTTAAGCTATTAGCTCCACTTACAGCACTGCTCATTCCATCTTTTAAACTATTTAGCCCACCTCTTTGACCTTCAGACACTTGATTTAAAGAGCCTGCTAATCCTCTTAATTGATTAGCAACTTCTGGATTAGATTCGTCCAAAGCTCCAGCTATGTTAGCTATCCCTCCAGCGACTTGGTCTATATTGTTTGTAGAAGCTATTAAACTATCTACACCGCCAGATCCATTAGAAAGGCCAGAACTAAGTGCATTAGCACCATCGCTAGCACTATTAATTCCGCTGTTAATAGCTGAATAAGCATCGTAAAGCTTATTAGTATTTCCTACAAATGATTCAACACCGTTAGAAAACTTGCCTTGAGAATCATTTAGTTGACTAAGACCGCTACTTACACTTTTTGCTCCATTATCTAAAGATGGAGCTGATTGATTTAATTTATCTATCCCACTGCTTAGATCTTTAGATCCTTTATCTAAAGATTTTACACCTTTATCAAATTTTGCGAAATTAGTGTTTAATTCATTATTTCCGTCCAATAATTTTTTAGATCCATCTAATAAATCATCTCCACCTTTTCTTAAATCATTTAAAGATTTAGATAAATCATCTAATGTAGAGTTTTTATCAATTCCTTTAAGCTCTGGAATTTTTGGAGTTGCCATAACCATTATATTAGGCATTTTAAATTTATTTGCATTTCCTTCAATAACTAGTGTGTCTTCTAATTCTAAATAATCTTCTATATCTTTACTTAAATCTAAGCTTTCTCTTAAACCAGGGAAAGAGGCAAATGTTACACTAGATTTTTTACCATCGTCTAAAAGTTCTCCACTATTTATTTTTATATTTTTAAAATTATCTCTTTCAAATAAAACTTCAGTAGCTGTTAAAAATGGTACATACATATCTCTATTTTTACCGTTTACTTTACGTATTCTCTTTTCATTATTTTTAAGGTCTATAGTTATTTTAAATTTACCTGACTTCCCAGTGATTTCCTTAGCACTAACTTTCTTGCCATTTAATTCATATTTAACATCTACATCAATAGGGAGTTTTTTAGAACTCTCTCCTTGGTAGTATAAATCCTCTTTGTTAACATTCCACTCAACCGAATCATCCTTTATTACAGGCTTTTCATCACCTTTTACATTTTTTATATTTTTAAGATTACTAGAATCAGTAAATTTTCCAAGCTTTTCATCGCTGTTTATCCAAGTAGAAACAATAGTTTTTTCAACGCTACCATTATTATTTAATATGGCATATACAGTTTCTTCTTTTTTTACATCTGCAAAGCAAATTCCAGTATTTAAAAATATCATAAGTGTAGTTAAAGTAGCTATTGAAGCTTTTGGTAAATTAATTCTTTTCATCCTTATATATCCCCCTTGTTTAAATTTTTAGGTTGTGGAGTCACGAACCCTTTACTAGTTTTTATTATAAATTTGTGGCAAACTAATAAAATTGCAGGAAGCATAAAAATGATTATAAACATACTTATGATAGCTCCTCTTGCCATAAGTGAACATAATGCACTTATCATTTCAAGTTTAGAAATAAGTCCAACACCTATTGTAGCTGAGAAGAATGATAAAGCGCTTGTTACAATTGATCTTGCACTGCTTTGTATTGAAGCTGTCATAGCTTCAAACTTATTATCATTTACAGCTAACTCTTCTTTAAACCTAGAAGTTAAAAGTATAGCATAGTCAACAGTTGCACCAAGTTGAATAGTACCTATTACTATTGATGCTATAAAAGGTTCCACAGTACCTGTATAGTAAGGTATTCCAAGATTTATGAATATAGCTGATTCAATTGCTAAAACTAATAAAATAGGTAAAGAAAGTGATTTAAACACTATGGCTATAATTACAAATATAGCTATTATAGATACTAAACTTACTTTTTTAAAATCTGTGTCAGCAATTTTTATAAGGTCATCAGTTAAAGGTGCTTCTCCTCCAACTAAACCATCTCTGTCGTATTTATGAACTATATTATTTAGCTTATCTATTTGAATTCCAGCTTCATCTGTTGCAGCTCTATATTCAGAATTTACTATAAGTTGTTCGTATCCTCCAGATTTAACAGAGCTTATTAAATCACTTGGAAGTATATCTTCAACTATTGCAGGCCCTATTATCTTTTCAAGTGCAACAACTGAATTTATTCCATCTAAATTCTCAATTTCTTTAATCATTTGCTCAACTTTATAAGAATCAAGTGAATCCTTAACTAGAATTATATTTGTACTATTCATTTTGTAGTCATCTTTTAATTTATTTGTAGAAACTATAGATGGTAAATCATCAGGTAAAGATTCGTCTAGGTTATAATAAACTTTTGCATTTGATGAACCTATTAAAGATGGTATAAACATCAATAAAAATAGAACTACTAATAATTTGTAATGTTTAACAACTATTTGTGATGATTTTTTAAATGTAGGTAAAATTGGTTTGTGTTTGTATTTATGAATTTGCTTGTCAAATAGTAGTATAAGAGAAGGTAGTATAGTAACTGTACATAAAACTCCTAGTAAAACTCCTTTTGCCATAACTAAGCCCATATCCATTCCAAGAGCCAAATCCATTGCACAAAGAGCTAAAAACCCTGCTACTGTAGTTAATGAACTACCAAATACTGCTGTTGTTGTATTTGCAATAGCTATGGCCATTGCATCTATATGACTATCGTATTTTGACCTTTCTTCATCATATCTATGAAGCAAGAATATGGAGTAGTCCATGGTAACTCCAAGTTGTAATACAGCACTTAGAGCTTTAGTTAAATAAGAAATTTCACCAAATATTATGTTACTACCAAAGTTATAGATTATCGCAAATCCTATACTAAGTAAAAATATAAATGGAGTAACATATGAATCCATTGTAAAACTTAAAACTATCAATGTAAGTACTACAGCGACTATTACATATAGTGGAGTTTCTTTATCTGAAATGTCTTTAGTGTCTTTTATGATACTTGCCATACCACTTAAAAATGCTTGCTTTCCTGTAACTTTTCTTATTTCTTCCACAGCATTTAATGTTTTAAGAGCTGCAGAACCTTCTTCTAACTTAATAACCATAAGCGTTGAATTTTCAGTATATAATAAGTCAGTTACATCTTTTGGAAGAAGTTCTCTAGGGACTGATAAATCTACAGCATCATCAACCCATAAAACATCTTTTACACCTTCAACTTTAGTTAACTTTTCTTTGAGTTTAGATACATCTTTATCTTCCATGTTTTCAACTATTAACATAGCCAAAGATCCGCAATCAAACTCATCTTTAAGTATTCTTTCTGCTTGAGTTGTCGATAAATTATCTGGTAAATAACTTAAGATATCATAGTTTATGTCTGTGTTTAAAAAGCCAATTGCCGATGGAACTAATAATAGTATAGCTATTAATAAAATCAACTTATTTCTTTTAGCTATTTGTTTTGACAATCCCCTCATCTAAAGTTTACCCCCCTCTAAAATATTTAGGCATGCCCAAATTTGTTTACAAAATAGATTGTATGAGTAGTACAACCTATATGTCAAGTATATTTATGTTTTTTATTATTTCATTAATTTCTATGTTATTTGTTACTTCCTTAGTATCTAAAATAATTTGAATTACTTTTTCTTGTCCTATATTTAATAGTAACAGTCTAGTTTTTATTGTACTTTCAATAATTTCATCTAGTGTTAAGTTAATATCATTTTTATAAAATCTACGTAAAAGTTCATCTTCTCCAGCTGAACCAATTACAATGCTTAGGCTTATATCTTTTTCCTTAAAATCAAAATTTAATTCTCTTAAATTGGACTTTAATATTTCACCTAGAGTTTTAAGATATTCTTTTCTTACTGAGTCTATTTCAGATGCTTCTATGTATACTCTAAATAAAGATTGATTGGTTGCTATAGTCTTTATATATATATACTGGGTTATTGCATAACTAAGTAGAGGATCTATAGACTCACTACTTGATCTCTTTGTATGAAAATAAATTTTTTCAATTAAGTTTTTATAAAGATATAAAACAATATCTTCTTTTTTCTTAAAATAATAGTATAAATGTCCTCTCCCTAAATTGCAGACTTGTGCTATTTGTCTTATTGTTGTTTTTGTATACCCCTGTTGAATAAAAAGTTTAGATGCTTCTAGTATTATTGTATTTCTAATGTCATCCTTGTTTTCAAACTCCACATTCATCACCTCTTTAATTTTGTTTATAGTATCATTTTAACAACATTTTTTTGATTTGTAATCTATTTTAAAAAAATTAGCACTCTGATATTGACAGTGCTAACAAAGATGGTAAAATAATAAATGTAGGGGGATTTACTTTATCCCAATTTTATTTAATAAACATAAATTTAAGGAGGAGATAAAATGGAAAATAAAAAAGGAAACATATCAATACATACAGAAAACATATTTCCTATAATAAAAAAGTGGTTATATTCTGACAAGGATATATTTGTAAGAGAGCTTATAAGTAATGGTTGTGATGCTATAAATAAATATAAAAAATTAGTATCACTAGGGAAGTAGAAAATAAACAAGAACAAGATTATAAAATTAATGTAATAATAGATAAAGACAGTTCAACTCTTATATTTAAAGATAATGGAATCGGGATGACTGAAGAAGAAGTTGAAAAATATATAAATCAAGTTGCATTTTCAGGAGCTGAAGACTTTGTAAACAAATATAAAGATAAAATGAGTGAAGAAAATGATATTATTGGACACTTTGGATTAGGTTTTTATTCAGCTTTTATGGTAGCTAGCAAAGTTCAAATAGATACTTTATCATACAAAGAAGGAGCTCAAGCTGTAAAATGGATAAGTGAAGGTCAAACAGAATATGAACTTTCAGCAAGTGAAGATAGAAATTCAAGAGGTACTACTATAACTTTATTTTTAGCTGATGATAGCAAAGAGTTTTTAGAAGAATATACAGTAAGAAGCATAATAGACAAATACTGTTCATTCTTACCTGTAAATATTTACTTAGATGTTAGAGATAGCTCTAAAGAAAAAGATGAGAATAGTGAAAATGAAATAAAACCGTTAAATGATACTTATCCTTTATGGTTAAAATCTCCAAAAGATTGCACAGATGATGAATATAAAGAGTTTTACAGAAAAGTATTTAATACATTTGATGAGCCATTATTCTGGATACATCTAAACGTAGACTATCCATTTAATTTAAAAGGAATATTATATTTCCCTAAATTAAAAAATGAATTTGAACTTATAGAAGGTAAAGTTAAATTATATAATAACCAAGTTTTCGTTGCAGATAACATAAAAGAGGTTATACCAGAGTTCTTATTATTACTAAAAGGTGTAATAGATTGTCCGGATTTACCATTAAATGTATCTAGAAGTTTCTTACAAAATGATAAAGATGTAAGTAAAATATCTAAGCATATAATTAAAAAAGTTGCAGATAAACTAAAATCACTTTATAAAAATGAAAGAGACAACTTTGAAAAATTCTGGGATGATATACAAGTATTTATTAAATTTGGATGCTTAAAAGACGAAGGATTCTATGATAAGATAAAAGATATTTTATTATTTAAAGATATAAATTCAAATTATATTACACTTAATGATTATTTAGAAAAATGTAAGGGAAAACATGAAAATAAAGTATTCTATGTAAGTGATGAAGAACAGCAATCACAATATATTAAGTTATTTAAAGATTATGATTTAGATGCAGTTATACTAGACTCTAGCATAGATAATCACTTTATATCTTTTATAGAATTTAAAAATCAAGGAGTTACATTTAATAGAATAGATGCAGATTTATCAGATGTATTAAAAGACAAAATGAAGATGAAAACAAAGAAAATAAAACAGAAATAGAAAACTTATTCAAAGAATATGTTAAAGATAAAGTAAAAGAGTATTCTGTAGAAAGCTTAAAGAGCGAGGACACTACAGCTATAATATTAGTATCTGAACAATCTAGAAGAATGGCTGAAATGAAATCTCAATTTGCAGGAATGGATCTTGGAATGAGTTTTGAAGAAGAAAAAACTTTAGTTATAAATGACAATAGCCCTATAATTAAAAAGTTAGTATCTTTAAAAGACGATGAAAGCAAAAAGGATCAAATAGAATTAATATGTAATCAAATTGTAGATGTTGCATTACTTGCAAATAAAGAATTAGACGCTAAAGAATTAGATGAGTTTATAAGTAGAAACAATAAACTTATGAATATGTTAATAGGTTTATAGGGATAAAGGAGTGTTGATATGATTTGCTACACAAGCTGAAAAGATGCTTGAAATGTAGCTAAATCATATTAATACTCCTTTTATATATCTATTTACTTTTAATAGTGGTTAATTTATTATATGAGTGGAGAGAAAAAATTGAATATTAAATACGATGATTGGTGTGAAAATTTGGAAGGTTCCGAAAATAGATTGATATATATATACAAAAATGTTATATTTGAATTATAAAACGCAATGTTTATAAAATGACAAAAAAAGTATGGGGGACATGATTATGAAAAAATTATTATCTATATGTTTTATGCTTGTATTATCAATTATGACATTAATGGGATTTTTAAATCAAAAAAGAAAGAAAAAAATAGTTTAAGTGCAATAGTTATAAATAGGATTTGTATATTGGAGTATCTAGATGTATAAATGAAATTATTATAAAAGGGTTCGTTATTATATATTGAAATACAAGCTGAAAAGCTTTATAGTATTTTATATATAATAACGAACCCTTATTAATTGTAATTTATTAGATGGATTTTATATATTTTTATTATTTTTTCTTCCTTTTTTATTTTGTTTTCAACGACTTTACCTACTACAAACTTTACTATAGCATATAGAACAATAGCGATAATAGCAGAAGTTATACCTTGTTTTAGATTAGTCCATAATAATAGTACTCCTACAGATAAACATATAAAACCATTTATAGATCCATTTATCTGGTCTTTAGAATAAAAGAAAGGAAGTCCTTTACACTTCTCTATTCCAGAAACTATAAGCCCATAACCTATAAACAAAAACCCTAGAATAGCTCTTATTCCAATTTCAGTACCAATCATTAAAAAACCTCCTACAAAATCATATTTACTATAAGCGTAGTCACTTTATAATAAAAAAGTCAAGTAACAAAATTTTATACTGATTTTTGAGGATTGTTTGATAATATAAATTTAGGGTAATATTAATATAGTTTAAACACGGGAAACTTGAGGAGAGAAAAGATTTTGAGAAACAATATGAAAAAAATATTTATATTTGTATTAATTATAGCATTTATATCTTTGGGAGGGGCAGCTATAGACGGAATATATGATAATATCTATACTATTAAATTAATAAATACTGAAAATGAAAAATGGTAGGAGATTTATCTAAGCAAGATATAAAAATATATGAAGATAAAATAAAAATGAATTAAACAATAAATTAATCAAAATTTTTTCAAAATTAAAAATAATAAAAATAGATTATTATGCTCTAGGCAAAATAGAGTCATTGAAAAAAAACTATAAGCAATCTAACCAATATTTATTAAAAGCTATGAAATACATTGAAACTAAACATAATGAAATAGATTTTAAAATATATAGAAACTTAGCAATGAATGCTATTAACAGAAATGATGATAGTAACTTTAAAAAATACTTCGAAAAAGCTGAATCTATTGCATTAAAAGAAAATTTAAGTAATGAATTATCGAATTTTTATTTTTCGCTAGCAAAAAGAAATTTAAGATATAAAGGTAATGTGTGTAAGAGTATAGAGTTAATGGAAAAAGCCATAGATTTAGAAATAACTGATAAAACTAAAATAGAAGAATATAACTTTTTAGCTTCTTTATATAGATCTAATGGACAATTTAATGCATCACTAACTTGTGTTATGGAAAGTTGGAAAATTTCTTATCAAAATAAAGATTATAAAAATATGTATAAAGCAATTGTAAATTTGGGTGAAAACTATTATGTACAAGGAGATTATAAAAAGGCAGCATATGTATATGAATCAATTCTTAAGGATGATAAATATAAAATGAATGCTAAAAATTTATCAGTCATAGGTTACTTAATGGAGTCATATTTCAAAATAGGTGAAAATGAAAAGGCAGAAAAATTAAAAAGTAAATATGAATTAATTGCAAATAATCTAGAAGATAGTGAAAAAAATAAGGAATTAATATGGCTTTATATGATTTATTCAAATGTTAAATTAGAACAAAATAATCTAAAAACATCTAAGGAATATTTAGATAAGGCTAATAAATTGTATAATGAAAACTCTTTAAGTGCATACCCTAACTCGGATTTATATTTAAAAAAATTAGAGATAGGAAGTAATTACAAAAGTGATTCAAACGTTTCTTATTCTCAAACCTTAGAAAATTATAATGGATTATTAAATGAAATTAAAAAAAGAGGTATAAAATCAGATATATATATAACTGTATTAAAAGATATAATTAAACTTACTGAAGAAAACAATGATTATGAAAATATTATAAAGTACAATAAAACTCTACATGAATATGAAAATAAATCAAAAAATATAGAGTCTACAGATACTATATTTTTTGAGTTGCAAGAAAAAATATATAAAGAAAGTCAAAAATCTCAGAATCTTAAACTATTGTTTTCTATAATTTTATTAGCATTGATATCTATACTTGCACTTATAGTAGCTATAAAAAATAGTAAGATAAACAAGCTAAATAAAGAGTTAGAAGAAATTTCAATAAAAGATCCTTTAACTAATGTGTATAACAAAAGACACTTTTATAATGTTTTAGAAAAGCTTTCAAAGGAGCAAAAACATATTACATTTATAATGATAGATGTAGACTATTTCAAAGCTTTTAATGATAATTATGGACACTTAAGAGGTGATGAAGTATTAATAAAGGTATCTAAAATACTTGAAAGCACATTTAATGAAGATTATGTATTTAGATATGGAGGAGAAGAGTTTGCTATTGTTTCAGAGGGTAATTTAAAGGAAAGCTTGCTATCAATAAGTATTTTAAGAGATAGATTATATAAAGAAAATATAAAACATGGATTTTCAGAAGCAAGCGACAGAGTTACTCTTAGCATTGGAATTAAATGTGGGAAAATAGCATCTAAAGAAGACGTAGAACAAATTATAATAGATGCGGATGAAAGATTGTATAAATCCAAAACAAATGGAAGAAATAGATATACTTGCTTTTAAAATATCATATTTCCGAGGAAATTTGATATTTTAAATTGTTGGAAATTGAAAAAATTAAATTTAAATTAGGCCAGGTAGTTTTGTCTACCTGGTTTCTTTATGAAAAAATTAACAATAAAATTCTAAGATATTTGAAAATTATAAACAATAAAGAAAATTTATAATTAATTTATAATTTAAGGTATTGTACAAACTTGTCGAATATGATAACATTTAGTCACAAGATAACTACGAGGGGTTTTGTAAAGGGCATTAGGTATGACATCAGACATTATAATTAATATTTAATTAAAAATGAAAACGTTAACCTTGAATGAAGGGGCCAGGAAAACAATAACATACGTAATTATCTTAAGTTATCATCAATGTATTTTGAAATTATATTATACTTAAGAAAGGACGATTGAAATTATGAGTACAACAGCAGTGAAGAAAAAAAATAAATTTCCAATGGGATTTTATATTTGTGCAACTACATTTGCATTTGAAAGAGCAGCGTACTATGCTTCAAAATACCTGATCTATATATTCTTAATTACAGCAGTAGTTAAGGGTGGTTTAGGTATAGAAAAAGGTCAAGCAGCTATGATGCAAGCAAACCTTGTAGCATTTACTTATCTTTCACCTATAATTGGTGGATATATATCTGATAGATGGATAGGTGCTAGATATACAATACCTTTAGGTATGTTTATTATGGGGGCAGGTTATTACGTAGGATCAATAGCCACATCATCATCTATGGTAGGTTTAATGGTTATTTTGGTAGCAATTGGGACAGCGTTTTTCAAAGGGAATGTTTCAGCTGTAAATGGACAATTGTTTAAGAACCAAGAAGAGTTAGATTCAGCTTTCTCTGTTCAATATTCATTTGTTAATATAGGTTCTTTCGTAGGAACTACAGCAGTTGGAGTTTTATATGCTCAAACATTTGTTAAAAATGGAGTTTTAGGATTCTCTCAATGTTTCTTCCTTGCAGCAATTTTATGTGTTGTAGGTGGATTATGGTTTATATTTGGATGGAGATTCTTAGGAGATGCAGGAAAGAGACCTTTCAAAGAAGGTGTTGTTGCTGAGAAAACTGAGGCTAAGGATAATACACCTTTAACTCGTACAGATAAAAAGAGAATATGGGCTATAGTTTTAGTTTCTGCTTTCTCTGTATTATTCTGGTTATTCTGGTATTTAACTTACCTTGCAGTTTATGATTATGGTGCAGCATTTGTTGATATGAATGTTGGAGGATTTGAAGTACCTTTAGCTTGGTTTGACTCATTAAATGCATTAACTTGTATAGTATTAGGTCCAATATTTGCAGCTTTATGGTTAAAGCTTTCAAAGAGACCTCAAGGGGATATAAGTTTATTTAAGAAAACTGGATTAGGATTTATATTCTTAGGATTATCATTCTTTATGCTAGTTGGAGCAGAGTTTGCAAGAGGAATAGGTGCTCCTGAGACAGCTAAGGCTAGTATACTTTGGATAGTTGCATTTGGTGTTTTATTAAGTATGGGAGAGATGTTCTTCTCACCACTTGGAAACTCATTTGTAAGTAAGTATGCTCCTAAAAGAGTGTTAGCAGTTTTAATGGGAGTTTGGACTTTCGCAACTTTCGTTGCTGGAAAGAGTTACGGATATTTATATGACTTTACTTTAAAATTCGATATGATAACTGTATATACTGTTATACCTGTTATATTATTCGTTGCAGCTGCATTACTATTTATATTTGATAAGAAGTTAAATAGTCTTGTTGAAGATGAAGAAACTAATGTAAAAGAAAAGTCTATAGCATAGATAGTAGAATGAGAGGGATGGATATTATATTGTGCCACACAAGCTGGAAAGATGCTTGAAATGTGGCTAAAATATAATATCCATCCCTCTTTATGTTGGGGTGAAAAAGGGCAAGGAAGTTTTGATACACAAGCTGGAAAGATGCTTGAAATGTAGTTAAAACACAATAGTACTCTATCTTTTATATATAGACACTTTGTAGTTGAAGAATTATAATAAAGTTATATTAATAGATGGTATGGTGATAAATGATAAGTGAAAAATTAAAACTTGAGTTGAAAAATATATTTTCTAAGTACCCAGAAATAGAAAAGGTATTATTATTTGGATCAAGAGCAAGGAATGATCATAGAGTTAATTCAGATGTAGATATATGTTTATTTGGTAAAAATGTAAATCATTTGATATTAGCAAAAGTAAGTATGGATATAGATGAATTAAACACACCTTTAAGTTTTGATATACTTAATTTTAATGAATTAAATAAAGTGGAACTTATAGATAATATATTAAAGGAAGGAATTGAAATATATAATGGGTAAGAAGTTAGATGAGAGAAAACAAGATTTTTCAAAGCTTTAAAAAGGCTAGAAGAAGCGCTTGAAAAGGATTTAAATGATGACATAATAATAGATGGAATTATACAAAGATTTGAATTTACTTTTGAACAAGCATGGAAGGTAATGAAATTATATTTAGAAGATCAAGGGATATTAGATGAAGCTTTAGCACCAAGAAGTACTATAAGATGTGCTTTTAAGCATAAATTAATAACGGATGGTGATATATGGATAGAGATGATGTTAGATAGAAATAGAACATCTCATATGTATGATGAAACGACAGCTCGTAATATAGTTAAGTTAGTAGAGGCAAAATATATAGCTGAATTTAACAAGTTAAAAGAGTTTTTAATTTAATTAGAAGAGAAGGAGCCTTATATGTTTTGGCACACAAGCTGGGAAAATGCTTGAAATGTGCCTGCAACATATAAGGCTCCTTCTATATGTAAGGGCGAGGAATGGATATTATATTTTGCTACACAAGCTGAAAAGATGCTTGAAATGTGGCTAAAATATAATATACCTCTATCTTAATTTGAGAAGGTGATTGTATAAGGTTGGTATTTGAAATAAAATAGATATAGATTAGTAAATATACAGGTATTGGAGTTATGCATATGGGAGATTATATAAGCTTTATTGAAAATGCGTGGAAGAGATTTATTAATACAGGGGAAGTTGATTTAAGTGTTAGAAAAGATATAAGAAATTCTTGGATAAGATGTAAGTCTTATGGAGTTGATTACAATAGTGGTTGTGGAAGTGTAAAACATGATAATATTAAATATTTAATAGAAAAAATAGTGAGCTTATTTCTGTATCTAAGCCTATTATGGAAGGTATATATAGTATGGTTTCAGGCTCAGGGTTTGCAATTATGTTAGCTGATAAAGATGGATATATTATAGAAGTTATTGGTGATAAGGATATAATGGATAGGGCCAATGAGCTAAACTTTTTAAAGGGAGAGCTATGGACTGAGAATATAGTTGGGACAAATGCAATAGGAACAGCTATATATCTTAATAAGCCTATACAAACGATAGGAGCAGAGCATTATGGTAAAAATCAACACTCGTGGACTTGTTCTGCATCTCCAATTTATGATGAGGATAACAACTTAATAGGGTGTATAAATATGTCTGGAAATTATTATGATGCACATTCGCATACTTTAGGAATTGTAACAGCTGCATCTAAGTCAATTCAAAACCAACTAGCTTTAACTCTTTCATATAAATTATTAAATATTACTTTTGACTCTATATCAGAAGGTATGATTGTGCTTAATCAAGATTTAAGTATAAAAAAAGTAAATGGAAGAGCTTTAAAAATATTAAATACATCATTAGATAATTTAATAAAGGTAAATATTGAAAACATACTAAAAGATATAGATTTTTATGAGATTTTAAATGAATATAAAAAGGTAACTAATATAGAATGTGATTTTTATATTAATTCTAATAGAATAAAGTGTGTAGTAAATATAACTACATTAAATACACATGGAAACAATACTGGTTTTGTAATAACTTTCAATGAAGTAAAAAAAGTTCATAAATTAGTAAACAAAGTAGTGGGATACAAAGCTCAATACAAGTTTGAGGATATAATAACTGCAAATGAAAAAATGAAATCTATGATTTCTTTTGCAAAGAAGATATCAAAAACAGATTGTAACATATTGATAGAA
The DNA here is from genome assembly GCF_025671395.1 of Paraclostridium sp. AKS73. Taxonomy (NCBI): domain Bacteria; kingdom Bacillati; phylum Bacillota; class Clostridia; order Peptostreptococcales; family Peptostreptococcaceae; genus Paraclostridium; species Paraclostridium sp. AKS73. The sequence goes on from NZ_JAIXHU010000005.1 coordinate 134,455, forward strand.
GGGGAAAGTGGAACAGGAAAAGAATTAGTTGCCCAATCAATACATAATTTTAGTGAAAGAAAAAATGGACCTTTTGTTGCTATAAACTGTGCATCTATACCTAGAGAGTTAGTTGAAAGTGAACTATTTGGATATGAAAAAGGAGCATTTACTGGAGCATCAAAGGAAGGTCATCCTGGAAAGTTTGAATTAGCTGATGGAGGAACAATATTTTTAGATGAAATAGGGGAGTTACCACTAGACACACAAAGTAAACTACTTAGGGTTTTAGATAATGGAAAAGTGATTAGAGTTGGAGGTACATATGAAAAACAACTTGATGTAAGAATTATTGGCGCAACAAATAGGATACTAAAAAATGAAGTAGCTATAAAGAACTTTAGAGAAGATCTATATTATAGATTAAGTGTAATGAACATAAATACTATTCCTTTAAGAGAAAGAATAGATGATATAGATGTGCTAGTTAACCACTTTTTAGAAAAATTAAATTATAAGAACAAAAGTAATAATGTAGAGGTTAGTTCTTTATATATAAAAGAACTAAAAAATATAATTGGCCAGGAAATATAAGAGAGCTTAGAAATATAATAGAAAGAGATTATTATTTAAGTGAAAATAACTTAATAAGTATAAGTAGATTAGATAATATAAACATGTTTAAAGATGAAGAAAACGAAGAAAAAGAAATAGTACCTTTAGAATGTTTGGAGAAAAAAGCTATAAAAGAAGCTATGAAAAAGTGTAACGGAAACATGGTTATGGTATCTAAGTTATTAAATATAGGAAGATCTACACTATATAGAAAAATTAACAAATATAATATAATGTATCAAAATGGAACAGAAAATATATAATGTATCAAATGGGATAGCAAATGTATTGAAATGATACACTTGCTATTTTTATTTTACATAAACTTATAAATTAGGAATTTATACAAATATAAAAAAACAACATAATTCCTTGAAAATACTAGGTTTCAACAGGATTATAATAAATAAAATATATAACTTATATTTTGGCATAGGTGTTGCTATATAAAGTGTGAATAAATTAACACTTTATATAATGAAACTTAGGGAGGATTTGGGAATGAAAGCAGCACTATGGTATGGAAAAAGAGATGTTAGGGTAGAAGATATTGAAGAGCCAAAAGCTACAAAAAATAATGTGAAAATTAAAGTTAAATGGTGTGGAATATGTGGATCAGACTTACATGAATACTTAGGAGGACCTATATTTATTCCAGTAGGACAACCTCATCCTGTAAGTAAAGGAATTGCACCTGTAGTTTTAGGTCATGAGTTTTCAGGGGAAGTTGTAGAAATAGGAGAAGATGTAACTAAATTTAAAGTTGGAGATAGAGTTATAGTTGAGCCTATTGTAGCATGTGGTAAATGTGAAGCTTGTTTAGAAGGTAAGTATAATTTATGTTCATCGTTAGGTTTCCATGGACTTTGTGGAAGTGGAGGGGGACTTGCTGAGTATACAGTTTTTCCAGAAGAATTCATTCATAAAATACCAGATGGAATGGATTATGAACAAGCAGCATTAGTTGAGCCTATGGCTGTTGCACTACATTCAATTAGAATATCTAATTTTAAAATAGGGGATAGTGCATTAGTATTAGGATCAGGGCCAATAGGGTTAGCAACAATAGAATGTTTAAAAGCAGCAGGAGCTAAGTTAGTAGTTGTTCTTCAAAGAAAATCTATTAGACAAGAGTATGCTAAAAGAGCTGGAGCAGATTTTGTTTTAGATCCTAATGAAGTTGATATAGCAGAAGAAGTCAAAAAGCTTACTGATGGATTGGGGGTAGATACGGTATTTGAAACTACTGGAGCACAAATAGGGTTTGATATAGGAATTAAAAGTTTGAAGTTTGAAGGAACTATGGTTATAACTAGTATTTGGGAAAATACTATAAACTTTAATCCTAATGATTTGGTGTTTACTGAAAAGAAAATTGTAGGAACTCTAGCTTATAGACATGAGTTTCCAGCAACTATGGCCCAAATGAATGATGGAAGAATTAAAGCTGAAGGTTATATAACTAAGAAGATTCATTTAGATGATATTGTTGAAGAAGGGTTTGGTACGTTAACTGGGCCTGAAAAGAAAAAACATGTTAAAATTTTAGTTACTCCGGAAAGATAATAAGGGTAAGAGGGAGTACTATTGTATTTTGCTACACAAGCTAGAAAGAAGCTTGAAATGTAGCTAAAACACAATAGTACTCCCTCTTTATTTATGGAAAGGGAAAGGAAGTTTTGCATAGTAAAATTTGACAAGAAGCTAATTTAAGTGTTATTATTAACTTATGCAAAGAAACAACTTCATATTAAATATAAGTTGTATGTAGACAAGATGGGAGGTATAGTATGCTCAGATTTGAGAATATAGTAAAAAAGTTTAATGGTAATTATGTTTTATCGGATGTTTCATTCGAGATAGAAAAAGGAAACCTTGTAGCTATCATCGGGGAGAGTGGATGTGGAAAAACTACATTACTAAAAATGATTAATAGATTGATAAAACCAAGCTATGGGAAAATTTATATAGATGATAGAGATATTTCAAAGATAGACCCTATTAAACTTAGAAGAAATATAGGATATGTAATTCAGCAAACTGGATTATTTCCTCATATGACTGTGAGAGAAAATATTGAAATTATATCTAGGATTGAAAAAGTAGATAATTTAAAGATTGAAGAGAGTACTTATAGATTAATGAATATGGTAGGGCTTGATCCTGAAAAATATCTAGATAGATATCCTGCTGAGCTAAGTGGAGGACAGCAACAAAGGATAGGTGTAGCAAGAGCATTTGCAACAGATCCAGAAATAATATTAATGGATGAACCTTTCTCAGCACTAGACCCAATTACAAGGGTAGACTTACAAGATGAGCTTGTTGAATTACAGTCAAAATTTAAAAAAACAATTATATTTGTAACTCATGATATGGACGAGGCAATAAGAATTGCAGATATGATATGTATAATGAAAGATGGAAAAGTAATGCAGTATGATACGCCTGAAAATATTTTAAAAAATCCAATAAATAACTTTGTATCAGACTTCATAGGTAAAAATCGTATATGGTCATCTCCTGAATTTATAAAAATTTCAGATATCATGATTGAAAACCCAATTGTGTGTGGTTCAGAACTACCAATTTTAAAATGTATTGAGAAAATGAGAAGAAATAAAGTTGATAGTCTTATAGTTACTGACTCTACAACGAAAGAGTTTATAGGAGTTGTAAAAGCTAAATTTATAAGAAATATTGAAAATAAATCTCAGAGAATTGGAGATATTGTCAAGAATGAAACTCCAACACTTATGCCAAATGACACTATTTTAGATGCATTAAATATTACAAATAAATATAAAATTTCAGCTATCCCGGTTATCAATAAAAACAAACTTGTTCAGGGATTAGTTACAAAAAGTAGTTTAGTTACTACATTAAGTCAGCAATATTTAGAAGTAGAGGAGGAATAGCATGAATTTAATAAACTACTTTATTCAAAATAAAGAACAGATAATAACACTATTAATTGAACATATAAACTTAACTATAATATCTGTATGTATTGCTATTTTAATTGCGATACCATTAGGGATTTTAATAAGTTATAAAAAGAAGTTGAGTAAGCCAATTTTAAGTGTAGCGAATATCGTTCAAGCTATTCCTAGTATGGCCTTACTTGGATTTTTAATTCCTTTTTTAGGAATAGGAAAATTACCGGCAATAGTAACGGTTATAATGTATTCTTTATTGCCTATAATTAAAAACACATATACAGGGTTAGAAAGTATAAATCCAAATACTGTAGAAGCAGCTAAAGGAATTGGATTAACAAAATTTCAAATTTTAGTAAAAGTTCAAATTCCATTAGCGTTACCTGTTATTATGGCAGGGGTTAGGATATCAGCTGTAACGGCTGTAGGATTAATGACTATGGCTGCATTTATTGGAGCTGGAGGATTAGGATACCTTGTATTTTCAGGAATAAGAACTGTTAATAATAGTCAAATATTAGCAGGTGCAATTCCAGCATGTTTACTTGCTTTGGTTGTGGATTTTATTGTTGCAACTATAGAAAAATTAGTTACACCTAAGAATATGCAAAAAAATACAAATACTAAAAGTAAAAAACATACAAAAACTATTATAGGAATAAGTGCTGCTGTTGTGATAGTAGCTTTAATTGCATCATCAATAACAGGTGGTGTAAAAAAAGATAAGTCTATAACAATTGGTGGAAAAGATTTTACAGAACAATCAATTTTAACAAATTTAGCAGCATATATGATAGAAGAAAATACAGACATATCAGTTAAAAAGAAAACTGATCTTGGAGGTACACAAGTTATTTTTTCAGCTTTAAACACAGGTGAGGTTGATATGTATCTAGAGTATATGGGGACTGCATATTCAGATATACTTAAAAACCCTCCTATAAACAATATGGATAAAGTTTATAATACCGTTAAAAGTGACTTGAAAGAAAAACATGATTTACAAGTATTAAGTCCAATGAAATTTAACAATACTTATGCATTAGCTGTGACTAAAGAAACGGCTAATAAATATAATTTAGAAACAATAAGTGATTTTGCTAAGGTTTCGAAGGATTTTAAGTCAGGAACTACATTTGAATTTTTAAATAGAGATGATGGACTTTTAGGGTTAAAAAAAGAGTACAACTTTGATTTAAAAGATGAAGTTGCATTAGATAGTTCACCTAGATATGTTGCTTTAAAAAATGGAGATGTAGATGTAATAGATGCATTTACTACAGATGGGTTAATTAAAAAGTTTGATTTAAAAATACTTAAAGATGATAAACAATTTTTCCCACCATATTATGTAACTCCTGTAGTTAAGAGTGATGTATTAGAGAAGTATCCTGAAATTGAGCCTGTTTTAAAAGATTTAGGAGAGGTTTTAACTGATGAAATTATGATGGAGCTTAATTATAAGGTAGATGAGCTACATATGGATCCAAATACTGTAGCAAAAGATTTTTTAGTAGAACAAAAGTTAATTAAAGAGTAGGGTAAAGTTAATATGGAGGAATAGTATGCTTTGCTACACAAGCTGAAAAGATGCTTGAAATGTAGCGAAAACATATTATTCCTCCATATTTGTTTAGTTGAAGAGGAGCAAGAAGAATAATTATAATAATATTCACGAGGACGAGATATATTCCATATACATAGTAGCAATAAGATTAAGGGAGGTTAGTTATGAGTAAAGATTTACACAATTCAAGTATTACTCCTGATAATTTAAATGATTCGGGTTTTATAGATTCGATAAAGCTTACTAAAGATGAAAGAAAAATCGGAATCATTAAGTTTCTTATATTTTCAGCTATTGCTATAATGATATTTTTTATACCTATAGAACAAAATGGAAAACATAATATATTATTTGGAATTATTTATAATGCTATAGTTAAATTTTTAGGAGTACCAGGATTTTGGTATGTAGCAATTTTAATTACAGGAAATGCGATCTGTAGTTTATATGGAAAGTATATAGCTAGGCCTGGGAATAAATTATATGAATATTATAAAAGTGATTCAAAAATACATCCTATTTTATATTTAATGGCAGCTATATTTATTGTTATGTACTGTTTGCAAATTACAATACCTAATATGAATTTACCACAAATAATAGTGGGAAATGATATAGGTGGAGTTGTTATTCCAGACATTGTAATAGGAGTTGCTTGGATTATACCTGTCGGAGCTTTCTTTGTTCCATTTTTACTTAACTATGGAAGTATAGATTTCTTTGGAGTATTGCTAGAGCCTTTAATGAGACCTTTATTTAAAGTTCCTGGAAAGAGTGCGGTTGATGCAACAGCTTCATTTGTAGGGTCAACATCCATGTCTATAATAATAACTAGTAGGTTATTTAAAAATACAACTTATACAAAAAAAGAATCAACTATAATAGCTACATCTTTTAGTGCTGTTAGTGTGGGATATGCTTTTGTTGTAATGAAAACAGCATCTATTGAACAATATTTTTTACCTGTGTATTTCACTTCATTTTTATTAGCTTTTATAGTAGCGTTTTTCGTTGTTAGGATACCTCCTATTAATAAAATGGAAAGTGTTTATATAAATGGAAGAGAACAAAGTCTTGAAGATATAAAAAATGAACCTAAGTATGGCAAAGGTATGATTAAAAAAGGTATCGATAGAGCTACTAAAAGAGCTTATTATTCGGAGAGTTTGTTTAAGAGCATTAAGGATAGCTTGGTAGATGGATTTAAGGTTTTACCTAAGGTTATTTCGTTACTTTGTGCTATAGGAATTTTAAGTATGATTATAGCTAAACATACACCTGTTTTTGAATGGCTTGGATATTTATTTTTACCTATTTTGAAAATTTGTCAAGTTCCTGATGCTAATGCTATTGCAGCTTGTATGCCTGTAGGTATAACCGAGATGTTTATTCCTACGTTAATAATTGCAGATCAAGCTAATGTTATAAGTGAAGCAGCTAGAGCTTTTGTTGTTATGGTTTCTACTGTTCAGGTTATATTTTTTGCTGAGTCTATTGTTGTTATTAAGTCTACTGGAATACCAGTTAGCTTAAAGCAGTTGATTATATTGTTTATAGAAAGAACTATTATTGCTATACCGTTTGCTGCGGTTTTTGTTAAGATACTTTTCTGATTAGTTTTTTGTTTTGTATAGTATGGGAAGAGGGATGGATAGTATATTTTCCACACAAGCTAGAAAGATGCTTGAAATGTGGATAAAATATACTATCCATCCCTCTTTATTTAGCTGAATAATCAAGCATAAAATAGTGTGATTTAAAGACTTTAAAACTTATATATTTTTAGACATAATTATTACCACGTTTTATTCAAAATCAAATTATCTTTAAAACCACCCCTAGCATCTTTTTTCTCATTTCTTCTATTCAAGACATCCTCTTCGCTATAACCATATTTAGATCCAATAGCAAATAAAACTTCCATAACGTCAGCTATTTCATCAAGGTTTTTATCTTCTAAAAGTTCACTAACTTCCTCGTTAAGCTTCTTATAAAGATACTCTAGTGCAATCTCATCACTAACAACTTCAATTTCACATTTATTCCCACTAGATTCAATAATTTCAGGAATTCTATCTCTAACTAATTTATCGTAAACTTTCATAATTACCTCCAAATTTAAAATTACAATTTAAATTATAGAAGTTCATATAACCTTTGTCAAAACATGATAAAATATAAAAGTAAAAATATGTAATAATATATATTTATGAAAGGGGAGTATATGAACTTAAATTGTATAACAGGAAATAATGACCATTTATATAAACATATAAAGCAAAGTTTTTATAAAGCTAAAAGTATAGATATTATAGTATCTTTTCTTATGGAAAGCGGGGTCAAGTTATTAAGAAAAGACTTAGAAGAAATATCAAATAAAAATATACCAATAAGAAGTTTAACAGGAAATTATTTGAATATAACTCAACCATCTGCACTATACCTTATAAAAGATATACTAGGTGATAATGTAGATTTAAGATTTTATAATGATACAAAAAGGAGCTTCCACCCAAAAGCTTATATATTTGAATATGAAGATGGAGGAGAAATATTTATAGGGTCTTCAAATTTATCAAAATCAGCGTTAACTGAAGGTATAGAATGGAATTATCGTATAGATAAACATAAAAATATAGATGACTATAAATATTTTAAAGATATGTTTGAAGATTTATTTTACAATGAATCAATTATAGTAAATGACCAAGAGTTAGAGACTTACTCAAAGACATGGAAAAGACCTAAGGTATATTCTAATATGGGTGTAGATGAGTTTAAAAAGGATGTAAAAGAAGAAAATAATGTAGTGAGTATATTTGAGCCAAGAGGTGCACAGATAGAAGCTTTGTATGAGCTTAGAAAAACTAGAGAAGCTGGAAATGATAAGGGGTTAGTAGTAGCAGCTACAGGTATAGGAAAGACATATTTAGCAGCTTTTGATAGTAGAGAGTTTAATAGAGTATTATTTATCGCACATAGAGAAGAAATATTAAAACAAGCTTATGAAACATTCAAAACTATAAGAATAGATAAGCGAATAGATAAAAATATAGTGGTAGTTGATAACAACATAGAAAGTTATGATTATCTACAAAACAAAAAAGAAACACAGTTAAATATAGCTGAGAATATAGAGATTAAAGATTATAAAAGATGTGAAGAAGAGTTTAATATGGGCTTTTTTATGAACTCTCAAAGAGATACTAATAAAGATATTATCTTCGCATCTGTACAAAGTTTAGGTAAAGAATGTTATTTAAATGGAAACTATTTTGCTAGGGACTATTTTGACTATATAGTTGTAGATGAGTTTCACCATGCAGTATCAAATAACTATCAAAATATAATTAATTATTTTGAACCTAAGTTTATGTTAGGTCTTACGGCAACTCCAGAGAGGTTAGATAATAAAGATGTTTTCAGTGTATGCGACTATAACACAGTTTATGAAGCTACTTTAAAAACTGCAATTGATAAAGGTTGGCTAGTCCCTTTTAGATACTATGGAATATATGATGAAAGTGTAAATTATGATGAAGTAGAGTATAAGAATGGAAAATACAGCACAAAGGAATTACAAGAAGCTCTGAGTATAAATAAAAGAGCTGATTTAATATTTAATCATTATAAAAAATATAAATCATTTAGGGCGTTAGGGTTCTGTACAAGCAAATCTCATGCAGAATTTATGGCTAAATATTTTAATGAACAAGGGATACCTTCATGTGCAGTATATAGTGGAAGTGAAGGAGAATATAACGAGGATAGAAATATAGCTTTAAATAAGCTAAGAGATGAAGAATTAAAAGTTATATTTTCAGTTGATATGTTTAATGAAGGGTTAGATGTTAAAAGCATAGACATGGTTATGTTTTTAAGACCTACAGAGTCACCAACTATATTTTTACAACAATTAGGAAGAGGACTTAGAAAAGATAAAAATAAAAAGTATTTAAATGTATTAGATTTTATAGGTAACTATAAAAAGGCTAATTTAGTACCATATCTTCTAATAGGTGAAAACAAAGTAAATGCATCATCAAATAGAAATATGCCTTCGGAGGAAGATTTCCCTGAAGATTGTTTTATAGATTTTGATTTTAGGCTTGTGGATATTTTTGAAAGAATGAGAAAAGAAAATCAAAAGGTAAAAGACAAGATAACTGAAGAGTATTTTAGAATTAAGGCATATGTAGGACATAGACCATCTAGGTTAGATATATTTACTTATGCTGAAGATGAGATATACATAAATATAAAAGGCAAGAATGATATATTTAAAGACTACTTAGGGTATTTACAAGAGATAGATGAAATAACTGATGATGAACAAGTTTTAAAAGACTCATTTCCAGGCGAGTTTTTAAATATGGTAGCAACTACAGGGATGCAAAAGTTTTATAAAATACCTATATTATTAGCTTTCTATAATAATGGAAATGTTAAAGCTAAAGTTAGTGATAGTGATTTAAATGAATCTTTTATTAGTTTTTATAAATCAGGAACTAATAAATATTTTATTATGAAAGATAAAGATATAAAAGATGAAAAAGCTATATACACTGATAAGTTTATAAATAATGCAAAGAAAAATCCTATAGATGCCTTTTTAAAAACTAGTAGTGAATATTTTTATATGGAAGAAGATATGTTTTGTTTAGATAATCGTATGTTAGAGTTTTTAGATAATGATATCTTTATTAAGGAGTTTAAAGATTGTATAGATTATAGATTGAAAAAGTTTTATAAAGATAAATTTGAAAAGTAAAGATTATATAAAGTTTGAGTTTTGATTAAAGTAGAAAGGAGCAAAGTATGAGTTGTATATTTTGTGATATGAAAGATTATGTTTTAGAAAATGATGTGGCTTATGCTATATTTGACAAGTTTCCGGTAAATAAAGGCCATATGTTATTCATTCCTAAAAGACATGTGAAAGATTTCTTTGATATAACTAACAAGGAAAGAGAAGCTATTTTTAAACTTGTGGATGAAGGAAAGAAGTTGCTAGATGAAAAGTATTCACCAGATGGATATAATGTAGGGGTTAATTGTGGGGAAGTTTCAGGACAGACTGTAATGCATGTTCATGTACACCTAATTCCAAGATATTTTGGAGATACTAATTGTCCAAAAGGTGGAGTAAGAGGAGTAATACCTGATAAGATGAAGTATTAATAAATTAAAAACTATATATCAATATAAAACAGGGAGGATAAAGGTATAAGTTCTATAAACAGTTAAAGTACATACAAATGTAAAAAATTTATATCTTTATCCCTAAAATACACTATTGATGAGTGTGTTTTTTTTTATTTATTAAAACTAATTCTTCATTAACGTATTTGTACAAAACAGTTACTATAAGATTATTTACACTTCTATTTTCGTTTTTTGCAAGAAGCTCTAGCTTAGATTTTAAACTTTTAGGAATTGTAAGTGTAGTTCTCATATTAATTTCCTTATTAATCACAAAATCACCTCAAAATGTATTATAACCAAAAAATTACCACTTATAACACTATGATATATACACACCATAATAGTGAAGTCACTATCAAGGAGAGGTGAATCAAATGCTAAGAAAAAAACTTCAAATAGATTTTAACAAAGTAGTTAGATTAATAGATGAAGGATATACTCAAATACAAATAGGGAAAGAATTAGGAGTAGGTAAAAATACAATAATTAGCTATTTGAAAGAAAATAACTTAACTACTAAACCAAGATATGAAGATTTAGTAAATTTGAGATTTGGTAAATTAGTTGTATTAGAAAGAGCTAAAAACTCAAAAGATAGACGAAGAAGATACTTATGCAAGTGTGACTGTGGGAGAAGCATAATTGTTAAAGCTAAGTATTTAAACAATGGCGATACTAGAAGTTGTGGATGCTATAAAAATATGGAAAACTATAGGATGAATAACTATAAAGAAGCTTCTAAAAAATAGGTGAGAAGTATGGGAAATTACAAATTGTAGATATAGTTTTAAATAAAGACAGAGGAAAATACTTAATGGTTTGTAGTTGTGATTGTGGAAGCATATCATTAAAATGCTATACAAAGATGAGGCAAGGAAAGACAGTTTCTTGCGGGTGCTATGGAAGAGAACTTCGAAGTAAACGACAATCAGCAAATAGCTCAAATAAAGATAGATGGTATTTTATAAAATGTAATGAGAAAGTATACTGTAGATCTAGTTATGAAGTTGTTTATGCAAATTATTTAATTATAAATAATATTGATTTTGAATATGAGGCAACATGCTTTAAATTAAGTAACGGTAAAAGATATACTCCTGACTTTTACTTGATAAAAGATGATAAATATATCGAAATCAAAGGAATTGATTATAATATATTAGATAAATCTAACCAAAAAGAAAAGTTTGATTTATTTAGTAATTATTATAATATCGAACTATACTTATGGAAAGATTTAGTTAGTATATGTAAGTTGCCATATAAAAGTTATTCAAGTTATAGATATCAAGCAAATAAGCTTAATATAGAAATTGAAGCCTATTTTGCTAATATGGTATACATTAAAAATAAGTAAACTCAGTAAAAAACATAATGTAGAAATTGATGAAACAACATAATGTAGATTTGAAGCCATTCAAACAATTAAAAATGCAACTGGATTACTAAATAATAAAGATTTATACCCTGTGTCGGAAAATCCGACAGGGGTATTAAATCGTAAAAACAGCAAATAATAACTTTTCTAATGTTCAGCTGCGTTGTATGAAATATTATATAAGTATTTTAATAGATTATTAAATTCTTATAGGAAATAAATTAAAGAACATTTACAATATAAGATAGTTCATAATTTATCTAATGTAAGGGATTAATTAGAATTCTACTTATACTAACTATAGCTGGGACTAGGGATGAAAGTTTTAGTTACGGAAAATCGAAGATTGGGGGTTCTAAAAATGGGAACTAAGCATAATAAAAAAACTTGCACTTTAATAAAAGTTATAATTATAGTAGCTATATTAATATTAACATGCACTATAATAATGAGGGGCCGAAATAGTGAAATAATTGGTAATACAGATGAGGAAGTATTGAATAATATAACATCAAGTGATTTGATGGATTCAATAGGCAAAGAAAATATATCTATTGTAGATACTATAGGGATAGAGGATTCTAAGATAGTAGGATTCAAATCTGATACAGGTCACGGATATGCAGTATATGAAAAGAACAAGCAAGGTGATTTTGTAATGACAGATAGTGCAGCACAAGGTATTTCAGATACAGGACTAAGAGCAAGTGATTTTGTTGTTTCTTATGACACAAGCAATGGACTTGAACATAGTGAGAAAGCTTATATTTCAATATCAGAGGATAAACGTATTTCAAAAGTAGCTATGAGCATTAATGAACGTACATTTATTACACCTTTTGATAGTAGTAAGCCTGCTATGGTTGTTGTATCAGATGTTGTTCCAATCACACACAATAAAGATGGAGTTACTTATAAATGTATTTACTTCGACCAAAATGGTAAAGAGATTATAGAATAATTTACATATAAAAAAGAGATATAGTTAGAATACGTGTATTTCAACACTTCTGTCAGAAAATCCGACAGGGGGTATTAAACTATAAAAACAGCGAAGGATAAACATATAAGTTTTATCGACCTTTAAAGCATCTTTACAGCTTTGGGAGAAAAACTTATATTTTATCCTAATCGCTAAAACATAGTACCTTACGTTTAATATCCGCAATCATCAATTTTCCAGTTTTTAGATTTATCATCTCTAATTAAAACCCAATTGTAATCAGTATAAGTAGAATTTGGCTCTAAAACAGGATTTTTTCCTGAGCCATCTACATCAAAATCAGAAAATAGAACAATGACATTTTCAGCCTTAACTTTGTTTTCTAATCCTTTTCCAAACTGCAAATAATCCTTAACAGCATTATTAGATTTTTTCATCGTAGTATATTTTAGTCAGAGTGCAAGCCTCAAAATCAAAATTACTTTTTAAACAATCTACAGCCTTGTTTATTTCTTCATCACTAAAATTAATAGACTCTCCTATATGAACTTTAAGATTAGTATGTTTATCATTTTGATTACATCCAACTGATATGAATACCACTAAAATCATAATTAAATACGTAGCTACCCTTTTCATAATACTTTTCCCCTTTTTTATATATAATAAATGAACAACATAAAATAATTGAGAACCTTATTGTATTATAAATGCTATAAATTTATTTGCCAATGAAAAACACTTATAGACATAACTTATAATTTATCCTGAGCAACACACTAGTAAAAATATTACTCAATCTGTAATAGGAAAACATTTTTACAGCCTATATAATAAAGATAACAAAAATAAAATAAAAGGCAGGGGATTATGATGAACAAGCTTTTAGACTTTCTAGAAAAATTTATGACACCTATTTCGATGAAGATTTCATCAAACAAATTACTACAGTCTATCAAAGATGCATTTATACTAAGTATACCATTTACGGTTGTAGGATCTTTTGTTGGACTTATAAAAATGCAATTAGAATACTTTACAAAAGGAACAGAAAATCAAATATTATTAGCAATAATAAATATACTAGGAACTGTTGGAGATATATCAATGGCTCTAATAGGAATAATAATAGTCATGGCATCAGCTTATTATCTATCAGAAAGACTTAAAAATGATAAAGTTCATATAAACTCTATCGCAGTAGCTTTACTTGCACTAGTAGCTTATGCAGCAACTATACCTACGACAGTAGCTGATCCAGAAACAGGAAATTTAATATCAGGATATGCTAGAAATTTTTTTAACTACGAAGGTATGTTTACAGGATTAATAGTTGGGTTAACAACAGCTTATTTATATTCAAAGTTAATAAAAAGTAAGATAACTATAAAACTTCCAGATAGTGTTCCTCCAGGAATATTAAACTCATTTAAATCTATAATTCCTATGGCTATAATAATAACTTTATTTGCTGTAGTAAAAGAACTTGTAATACTAGCTGGATATGGATCATTACAAGAGTTAATATCTACAATTATAGTTGCACCTTTAACAAATGTAGGGACAGGCCTACCAGCAATAATTATAGTAATTATATTCATGCAACTACTATGGTTCTTTGGACTTCATGGATTTTCAATTATGTGGGGTTTAATATCAGCTATATGGTTACCTATATTTATGAGACATATAGAGATATTTGCTAAAACTCAAGATTTTTCAGCTATAACAGAAGTTGCTCCAAATGTAATGAGTAATATATACGCAATGATAGGTGGATCAGGATCTACATTAGCTTTAATAATAGCTATATTATTAATATCAAAGAAACAATCAGCAGAAAGAGCTATAGCTAAAATATCTTTAGTTCCAGGTCTATTTAATATAAATGAGCCATTAATATTTGGATTACCAATAGTTTTAAATCCTATAATGTTTATACCATTTATATTTGTTCCAGTTATAAATGCTGTTATAGCATACTTTGCAACAGCATCAGGGCTTGTAACACCTATGGTTGTATTAAATGCAGGAGTTGAGCCAGTATTACTTAATGCATGGGTACTCGGAGCATTTAAAATAGGACCAGTATTATTAATGTTAGCTTTATTGATATTAGATGTAATTTTATATGCACCATTTGTAAAGTTATTACAAAATCAAAATAAGATTGAAGAAGAGGATGATTTTGATTTAAGTGACGGATTTGAATTATAAAAAAGTACTAATTGGAGGTAAAATATTATGAAAAACGTACATTATATACCACATACTCACTGGGATAGAGAATGGTATAGATCATCAGAGGCATTTAGAATAAGACTTGTATATAGCTTTGATATGCTATTAGATATATTAGACAAAAATCCAGAATATAAATATTTTACCTTCGATGGGCAAACAGCAGCAATAGAAGATTATCTTTCAATTAGACCGGAAAATAAAGAAAAGATAAGTAAACATATTTTAGATAAAAGATTATATATAGGTCCTTGGTTTATACAACCGGACCTATTCCTTGTAAGTGGGGAATCTATACTTAGAAATTTGGTTATAGGATCTAATATAGCTAGCGATTTAGGAAATTGCATGGAGATAGGATGGGTTCCAGATGCGTTTGGACAAATTCAAAGTACACCTCAAATTTTTAAGGAACTAGGAATGAAAGCTGTTTTTGCATGGAGAGGGTTTAATTATAGAAAAACTAAAGACTCTGTTTTTCTTTGGGAAGCTCCAAATGGAGATAAGTTATTAACTGTACATTTTCCACTTGGATATGGTCACTATAGATATCTCCCAACAAATAAAGAGGATGCAATAAAAGATATACAAAACGTAATAGATAGTGTTGAAAATAGATTTATTGATAATCAACTGTTATTTATGGGAGGTAGTGATCATGCAAGACCTCAAGGAGACATAACAAATATATTAAATGAAGTTTGTGAAGAGTTTGAGAAAAGTGGATATAATTTAAAGATTTCTAATCCAGAAGAATTTGTAGAAGATGTGTTAAAAGAACAATTAAAATCAAACAGAGAAGTAGAAGTATATGAAGGAGAAGCTAGATCGGCAGATTTAGGAAGAATTCATGCAGGGATTTCATCTACTAGAATGGATATAAAAAATCCTATGAAAGATTACGAAACAAAACTTCCTTTAATAGCTGAACCTATGTCAGTTATAAATAGCTTGTTTGGAGGAAGTTATAGTCAATCTATAAGTAATTTCTTCTGGAAGATATTATTTAAAAATCAATTCCATGATTCTATTTATTCATCTTCTCCAGAATCTATAAATAATTCTGTAGAGAATAGATTGCTAAGTTTAAGACATGGAATAAATGAGATGATATGGCTAAACTTTAGATTTTTAAGAGATAAGATTAACTTTAGTAGTTTAAATGAAAATGAACAACCTATAGTATTGTTTAATACACTTCCATACAAAAGAGATGATTTAGTATTCATTAATTTATATGTGAAAGATGACAACTTTACTATAAAGGATTTTGATGATAATGAAATTTACTTTGTAAAGGTTGATAACTTAGAAAATATAAATAATGAAATTGAATATTATAATGGATTATTAAATTTAAATGATATAGCTGAAGTTTCAGAAGGCACTATGAAACAAGTGCAAATAAAAATAAAGGCAGATATATTGCCACCTATGGGCTACAAAGCTATAAAGGTATGTTATGGAGAATCACCTAAGTTAAGTGGAAATATTGACTTATTATTAGATAAAGAAAATAGAATGTTTGAAAATAGATATTTAAAAGTAAACATAAAAGATGATGGAACTTTAACTGTTTTAAATAAAGAAAGTAATTTAACTTATGAAAACATACTTTACTTTGAAGAAAAAGGTGATGATGGAGATGAATACAATTATTCACCTCCAGTTAAGGATTTAGTTATAACAACTAAAAATACTAATGCAGATATAAAGTTGATAGAGTCAAATCCTTTATTTATAAAATATGAGATAATTCATAAGATAGATGCACCTTTTGAGTGTATAAACCATGAAAGATGTGAAAAAATAGAAACTTCTTATATAGTTACAGAAGTAGTTTTAAAGAGTGATAGTAAAAGAATAGATTTTAAGACAACAATTATAAACAATAATAAAGATCATATAATAAGAGCTGTATTTGATGATGTGTATGAAAGCAAACAAAGTTTAAGTGAGGATCATTTTGGAAGTGTTATTAGAGATAATGAAATTAAAGATATTAAAAAGCTAGAAGATGGAGCAACTGAACTTGAACTCCCTATATATCCAATGCAAGGGTATGTAAAATTAAATCATGATAAAGAAGTTCTTGCAGTTTTATCAAAAGGTCCTAGTGAATATGAGATTTATAATGATAAATCTATAGCAATAACTCTTATAAGATGTGTTGGGAAATTTGGTAAAGCAGATTTAAAAATTAGACCGGGTAGAGCATCAGGGTATAGACTAGATGCTTCAAGTTCTCAACTTCTAAAAGAAGTTACTTCTACTTATTCAATATACTTTGATAATAATGTTAGCTTAGGAGATATATCAAAAGAAGCTAATAAGTTAAAAGTAGATGTTATATCAAGACATTTAAAAGACTTTACTAGAGATATTAATGATAACTTAAAAGATGAATTTTCATTAATTGAACTAGATAATAGATTAGAAATAATGGCTTTAAAAAAATGTGAAAAAAGTGATGATTTTATTTTAAGAATAAAAAATAGTAATGATTTTGACATTGAAAATATAAATTTAAAAATCAATGCTTTAATAAATGAAGTATATGTATCTTCTTTAAGAGAAGAAAAAATTGATAAGTTAGATATAAATGAAGGTAAAGTTACTATAAATAAAATTAAGAAAAATTCATTCCTAACGTTGATGTTAAAACAAGTATAAAGGAGATTAGTCATGAATGTAATTTATATTCCTTTAGATGAAAGACCGTGTAATAGATTATATCCAGAATATATAGCTTCTTGTAATGATGAAATAAATATATTAAGTCCAGATTTAAGTATCTTAGGATATAAAAAACTCCATGTAATTTAGAAGCAGTATGGAAATTTCTAGAAGATAATGCTCAATTTGTAGATGTAGCTATATTATCAATAGATATGTTGCTTTATGGAGGGTTATTGCCATCGAGATTGCATAAAAGTACAGCTGAAGAGCTAGAAGTATATATAGATAGAATAAAGAATGTAAAAAGTAAAAATAAAAATCTTAAAATATATGCTTTTAACTTAATTATGAGGACTCCTAAGTATAGTTCTAGTGATGAAGAACCAGACTATTATGAGCATTATGGAGCTGAAATATTTAAAAGGTCATATTTAATTGATAAAAAAGATAGAGTTGGAATATCTAGTGATGAAGAACAAATTTTATTAAACTTAGAAAGAGGTATACCTAAAGAATATATTGTAGATTATGAGATAAGAAGAAATACTAATATTCAAATGAATAAAAAAGTTTTAGAGTTATTAAAAGATAATATCTTAGATTATTTAGTTATACCTCAAGATGATTCTTGTGAGTTTGGATATACTGCAATGGACCAAAGAAAAATAAATCAGTATATAGACTTAAATAATTTATTTGGAGATGTGCTTATATATCCTGGAGCAGATGAAGTAGGAGCTACATTACTATCTAGAGCTTTTAGTGATTATAAAAATAAAAGAGTAAAGATATACCCTGTATACTCATCTACACTAGGTAAATCTATAATACCTTTATATGAAGATAGACCTATGTTTGAATCTTTAAAATCACATATTATGTCAGCTGGAGGACAAATTGTATATAACTATGATTGTGCTGATATTATACTTGCGATAAACTCTCCGGGAAAGGTAATGCAAGAGTCATGGGATCAATTTGAATGTAGAGATGTATCCTATGATTCATATAGAAATATATTATCTTTCACACATAGTATAAAAAATTTTGTTGAAAGTGGTAAGAATGTAATAATAGCTGACTGTGCATATGCAAATGGTGGAGATTATCAATTAATAAAGTTATTAGACAAGTATGAAGTATTAGATAAAATAAAAGCATACTATGGATGGAATACTCATTGCAATAGTTTAGGAACTACTTTAAGTCAAGGGATAATAACTCACTTTGGATTTAATAAAGACAATGTAGATAAAAGTTTGATATATCATTTATTAGAAGATGTGTTTTATCAAAGTAAAGTAAGAATGTATATTAATAAAGAAATACTTCCTAAATACGAATGTAGTTACTTTGATATATCAAGCTCTATTGATATTGTAGAAGAAAAGATTTGTAGTTTAATAAAAAACGAGTTTGAACAAGTTATTAAAAACTCATTTAAAGATAAAACTATTTCAAATTTAAGTGTGTACAATCCATGGAAGAGAATGTTTGAAATTGGATTAGACTTAGACATATAAACTTATATAATAGACAAGAAAAAATAATATGGTAAAATGGTATAACAAGAACAAGAGAATAAATACTATTTTAGGTGATTATTATGAACTTAGTAGAGAGAATAAATGAATATGGAAATAGTCTAAGTAGCACTGAAAAGTATTGTTTAGACAACATAATAAGTAGTGACAGTATGGTTAAAGTAACTATACAGCAACTAGCTGATAATTTAAATGTATCAACTACAACTATTTTTAGAATGGTAAAAAAGTTAAAATATAAGTCATTTAATGATTTCAAGGATGATCTTTTATTAAATAAAACACTAACCCTTGAAAATTCATCTATTCCTGATGAAGATGATGAAATAATAAATAACTTAAGTAGGCAGTACTTACAAACTTTGCAACTAATGAAAAGTGTAGACTTTGAACCAATAGTAAAAAGTATAAAAGAAGCTAAAAATGTTTTGATATGTGCTATGGGAATGACTCACTATATAGCTAGAGTTTTAGAAATTAAGACAAAGTTAAATGGCATAAATTCAAGACATTTTAGTGATCCTTGGTTTATGAAACTAGAAGTAAACTCAATGAATGAAGATGATATGGTTGTAATATTGTCAAAGACAGGAGAAACTAAAGAACTCGTTGAAGTCGCTAATATTGCGAGAGTAAATAAGTGTAAAATTTTATTTATAGGTGAAGTTGGAAAATCAACTATAAAAGATATGTCTGATTATTTTATACCAGTTGCAAATACAGAAAATATAGGTTTAGATTTAGATACAAGATTGCAAATACATGTTGCAGCTAATTATTTTATGAAAAAATATATAAATAATAATAATCCCTATGTCGGAAAACATGACATAGGGATTTATAATCGAAAGTTAATAACATAAATAAAAAAAGGTGTATACCACTGTGGTATACACCTTTTTGCGTTGTGAAAGACGCGTCTAAAAATGACAATAGTCTGAAAATTGACATTATGAAAATTAAATCTAAAAAGCAAGTAAAATAGCCATTAATAGAATATTTTCTTTTGATTGTCCATAAAAAAGCGTCTAATTGTTGACTTTTTGACAAGTTTAGAATAAATTACACAAAATTTAGGAATAAATAAAAGTAAACGCAAATATATATAAAATACCAAAGATTTGAAAGATTTCAACGATTTAAAATTTAATTGTTAATAAAAGAACAAGTGGCACAATAATTGCTTTTTTTAAAGGAATAAGGCTTTTACAGGGGGTGAAAGTTAAAATGAGCCGACTCACGAATGTGATGACTAAGGGGAAAAACAAGTATATATTAGGGGGTTCAACTATGATTAACGTAATAAGAGTTTTACTAGGAGTGTTTACAGCTTTATTTGGGTTTTCATATTTCAAGGATATAGCAAAAGCAAAATCAGAAAATAACTTTGAAGATGTATCTACAGGCAAATCATTAGCAACAGGTTTTGTAACAGACTTTTTTGATACACTGGGAATAGGGTCTTTTGCCCCAACGGTTGCAATGTTTAATGCCTTAAAGATGAATATATCAGATAGATTAATACCTGGGACATTAAATGTATGTCACACTATACCAGTTGTTTTGGAAGCATTTATATTTACAACTGTTATAAAAGTAGATCCAGTAACTTTAATATGTTTAATAGGAGCTGCTGTAGTAGGTTCATACCTTGGAGCTGGTGTTATAGCTAAGATGGATGAACGTAAGATACAAATTATAATGGGAATTGCATTAGCAATAACTGCACTTTTAATGTTATTAGCTCAATTAGGATTAATGCCTGGAGGCGGAACTGCTACAGGATTAAGTGGAGCAAAATTAGTTATAGGAATAATAGGTAATTTTATATTAGGAGCATTAATGACTGCAGGTGTTGGATTATATTCTCCATGTATGGCTATGGTTTATTTCTTAGGAATGTCACCAGACGTTGCCTTCCCTATAATGATGGGATCTTGTGCAATGTTAATGCCAGTTGCAAGTACTAAGTTTATAAAAGAAGGAGCTTATGCTAAGAAAACCTCATTCTTTATAACAATAGGTGGAGTTGTAGGAGTATTTATAGCTGCATTTATAGTTAAGAGTATGCCAATTGATATATTAAAATGGGTAGTTATAGTAGTTATAACTTACACGTCTATATCAATGTTAAGAAAAGCATTCAAATCTGAAGTAACAGAGTAATTTAATACAATAAAAAAGGAAGTGATTTTTATCACTTCCTTTTTTTATTATATTAAAATTTATTAAAAATATCATTATGAATACAAGTAAACTATATAATAAATAATATATACAAATACCAAATGTAAAGGGGAATAATAATGAAATATTATATGAAATCGAAGTTGTTTAAAATTAAAGAAGATTTCTGGATACAAAATGAAGAAAATGAAGAAGTGTTCTTTGTAGACAATAAATTATTTGCAGTGGGTCTTCAATTTGATCTTATTAAAGATGAAAAAACATTATATTCTGTTAAAGAGACTGTCATATCTTTATTAGCTAAATATCAAGTAAAAGAAGGCAATGAAGTTGTAGCGGAAGTAAATAAAAAGCCTTCGTTTATGAGAGATAGTATAAAGATAGAAAGTAAATATGGGGATTTAAATGTAACAGGGGATATAATTGATCACAATTATGAAATATATAAAGGAAGTGAGAAAATAGCTAGAATTCATAAAGAAGTTTTTACTTTTACAGATAGTTATAATGTAGAAACTGATTTTGAAGATGAAGCATTTGTTTTAACTTTAGCAGTTATAGTTGATGATATAATTGATAAACAGAGAAGTAAGTAGTTTTAAATTAAACATTTTTTCGCATCAATATATATTTTTAGGAAACAATAAGTTTGGAAAAATAATATTTATAGGTGATATATATGAAAGAAAAAAAAGAATTATTGTTAGCAATTTTTATACTTGCAGCATTATTTTGCGTAAAGACATTTGTTGAAGAGATGGAAAAAACGAGTTTAAGTAATGAGAATCAAAATATTATTCAAACTTATAGTGATACAAAGGAAGATCCTTTAAGTAGATTGAAAAAAGGAAATGAAATATATTTAGATGCTACATACAATAAAAATATAATTGATAAAGATATAAGAAAAAAACTTAATGAAGAAGGCCAAAATCCTTACGCTGTTATTTTAACTTGTTCTGATTCAAGGGTAGTTCCTGAAAATATATTTTACACAGGGTTAGGAGAACTATTTGTGGTTAGGGTAGCTGGAAATGTAATTGATGATACTATATTAGGAAGCATTGAATATGCTATAAGCAAGTTAGATGTACCTTTAGTTGTAGTTATGGGTCATGATAATTGTGGAGCTGTAAAAGGAGCATCTGAAAAAATATAAATGGGAAGTTAGAAACTATAGTTAAAAAAATTAAACCAAGTTATGAAAAAGCAAAATTGCAAGGTGGTTCACAAGAAGAAATTTATAATAATGCAGTTAAGTTTAATACTGAGAACTCCATGAACTTAATTAAAGAAAATGAAATTGTTAAAAAATATATTGATGAGAAAAAAGTTAAAGTAACTGGAGCAAATTACGATATGGAAACGGGTTTAGTTAAATGGTTAGACTAATTTTATAATTCTAAAAATTTAAACTTAAAGGGAGTAATATAAAATTACTCCTTTTGTGTTTTCAAAGTATATAAGTAGTGGTATATTATTCTATAGAAAATTTTAGAAACATCAAAGGAGATTTATTATGGAGAAGAAAAAAATCTTATCTACTACCATAATGTTTGTAGTTATAGTAGCAGCAATTGTGGGTTTTAAAAGTGTTTTTGGAGATGAAAATACATTGGTTGGAGTAGCAGGAATTACAGCAGCTTTATCATTACTAGGAACAGACTATACTATAAACCCAATAAGAAATACAGTGTATTTTGTATGTTTAGAGGTTGTATTAGGTATAGGAGCTTTTCTAGCTGCAAATAATTCACTTTTAGCATTAATTATAACTTTTATATTAATATTTACTGTTTTATATAATTTTACATATAATACTAAAAAGCCTACTTACGTGGCCTTTACATTAGGATATTTATTTATGCTATACAGTCCTGTTGACATAAAAGAGTTACCAACTAGAGTAGGAGCTCTTGTATTTTGTGGATTAGCAATAATGGCAATTCAAATGCTAGCTAATAAAAATAAACTTAAAACACAATCTAAAAAAACAATAAAGAGTTCTATAGAGTACATAAGTGAGGAAATAAACTGTATATTAGAAAACAAAAATTTAGATTTTGTAAATGAGTTAAACAAAAAAACATACATAGGAATAAGAGACTTAGTATCTGATATGTATAAAAGAATAGATAAAGATA